>JAUZPJ010000030.1 GCA_030706025.1 Bacillota bacterium
ATCTGATTGAATCCGAATAGCGTGAACAGCAGGTCCCTTACCAGTATTAAGCATTTTAACTTGAAGGGATGTTTCATCTCCAATAATCCCCATTTGACCACCTAAGGCATCAATTTCTCGAACTAAATGTCCTTTAGCGGGGCCGCCAAGTGAAGGATTACATGGCATATGGGCGATAGTGTCAAGATTTATGGTCAACAGAAGAGTCTTACACCCTAATCTAGAAGCAGCTAGCGCAGCCTCGCACCCCGCATGCCCAGCTCCTACTACAATTACATCATATTTACCAGCAAAGTATTCCAAAGCTCATCCTACTTTCCGATACAAAATCGTGAAAAAATATCTTCAAGAAGGGATTCTTGAACATTGTGTCCCGTTATCTCAGAAATGTACTGCAATGCTTGACGAATATCAATGGAAAGAATATCCCAGGGCAAACCTTGTTGTATACTCGACAATCCCTGCTCTAACGATGTACAGCACAACTCTAAAATTGAAATTTGACGAACATTAGAGATTAGCGGGTCTGATGCACTGATAACCTCTCCTCTATAAACTCTTTTTTGAATTTCAATCTCTAATTCATCAAACCCTTTATGTTGAAAAACTGAAAAAGGAATCCAATGTACTTCTTCAGGAATGCTTACAATTTTTTTATCTTCTAATAAATCAATTTTATTTACAATAATAATTGTCTTTTCTGAATAGGTCATTAGAATATGACGTTCATCGTTAGTCAAAGGATGACCAGCTATAACGACCAAAAGTACTAGCTCTGCAGTCTCTAAAGCCCTCCAAGTTCTTTCAATCCCTAGACGTTCGACTAGATCATCAGTTTCACATATTCCAGCAGTATCTACTAATTGAAGGAGTATGCCTCCAACACTCACAGATTCTCTAATTTCATCACGTGTCGTACCAGGAATATCGGTAACAATCGCACGTTCTTCATTTAAAAGTGCGTTAAGTAAACTTGATTTACCCACATTTGGACGACCGACAATAACTGTTTGCAAACCGTCTCTTAATATCTTGCCCGTTTTACTTCCTTCCAATAGGTGTCTGACCTCAGTAATTACCTTGAGAACTCTTGTTTCAAGAGTCTTACGATCCATCTCGTCGACCTCATCTTCGGGAAAGTCGATGCTAGCTTCAATAAAAGCTAAAATCTCCAAAATACCTTCCCTCAAATCTAAAATTGCCTTCGAGAGCCCTCCGCTTAGTTGATTTAGAGCTAAATCCGCCGCGGAATCTGTCCGAGAACTAATTAAGTCAATAATTGCTTCCGCTTGAATTAAATCTAGTTTTCCATTTAAAAACGCCCTCTTAGAAAATTCACCTGGCTCGGCAAAACGTGCACCATGACGAAGAAAAGATTGTAAGATCCTCTGGGCAACAAAGACCCCACCGTGGCAGTTAACTTCATATACATCCTCCCCCGTAAAAGAGAATGGAGCCAACATTCTTCCCACTAGAACTTGATCAAGAACCTTATTCTCATCCTGAAAAATACCAAGATTGAGTGTAAAATTTTCTCCCCTTGACCACCGCTCTAGGCTCTGTGGTATAAAACATTTACTAATAATAGTACCTGCCTGGGGACCGCTTAACCTCAAAATATGAATGCTTGTCTCACCCCTAGCGGTGGCAAGAGCAACAATAGTGTCTTCCAATCCTATCAACTCCACTAATTTTAAGTCGAAAAAGTATCGTTCTTTCTAACATGCACATTTTAAATACTTTTAGACTAATCTACAAAAAAAAGAGGGGTTTTTCCCCTCAACTTAACCATATCGCACCACTCAGAAAGTATAAGAAGGTCTATTATCCTCTTTTCAATGATATTACAACACGCCGATTAGGATCATCACCTTCACTAAATGTTGAAATTCTAGTTTCATCCTGAAGAGTAGTATGAATAATTCGTCGTTCATGGGGATTCATTGGCTCTAAAACTATTTTAGTTCCCGTCCTTTTTACTTTTTCGGATAATCTTTTGGCTAGTCTTACAAGAGTCTCTTCACGACGCAGTCTATATCCTTCGACATCAACAATAATACGTACACGCTCTGACAGCCGTTTAGCTACTGCAAGGTTCGTTAAATATTGAAGTGCATCTAATGTATCTCCACGTCGTCCAATAAGAATACCCAGCTCAGGCCCAGTAATATTAATATGCCATCGTTCCCCGTCCTTACTTACCTGAGTATCAGCATTAATTTTCATAGCTTGACAGACTTTATGAATAAAATCTGTCGCTAATACACCGATATCATTTTCATAAGAAACTCGTACTTTTGCCAGACTCTTTCCGAATAGACCGAATAGACCCTTCTTGGCAGGCTCCTCAAGAACTTCAATCGTCACCTGATTTCGATCAACAGCCAATTCCAGAACACCAGCAGTGATCGCTTCTTCAACCGTTTTTCCGGTCTTCTCTATAACCCTCATCAACGATCCTCCTCACGTCTACCACAAAACTATGCTAGTTTCTTTACATTCGTCAATTTACGATTGATATAAAGTTGTTGAAATATAGAAACAACGTTCATAGTTACCCAATATAACGCCAATCCCGACGGCACCGTGGCACTAATGTAAGCAAAAAATACTGGCATTATGTATAACATTGTCTTTTGTGTCGGGTCAGTTGAAGCATTAGGGCTAGTAACTTTAGTTTGAAGGTATGTTGTTGCAGCTGCAAAAATTGGCAAAATAATATGAAACGAGGGACTAAATCCGTAAATCTTCGTTAAATCAAAACCTAAAAACCAATGAGCTGCTGAAGCCGAATTTCCATAGGGAAAATTGCGCAAAGTACTATATAATCCCCAAAAGATTGGCAATTGCACAACGATTGGCAAACAACCACCCATAGGATTTACCTTATGTTCTTTGTATAACTCCATTACTGCAGCATTGGCCTTTTCTTTGTCATTCTTATACTTGTTTTGAATTTCCTTTATCTTGGGTTGTAAATCAACAGTTTTTCGCATTGAAGCCATTTGTTTATAAGTTAAGGGATAAATCAATGTTTTAATTAATATCGTCAACAGAATAATCGCGACACCGTAATTAGGAAGACCTATTAACGAGGATAAATTATATAGTATATTTAATAGATAGGTCATCGCTTGAACAATAATATTCACAAAAGCCCTCCTTAAACTGGGTCATGCCCTCCAGGATGAAATGGATGGCATTTTAGAATTCGTTTAACTGATTTCCAACTACCTTTTATAAAGCCATATCTTTGAAGAGCCTGAACAGAATATTCAGAACAAGTCGGATAGAACCGACAGGATTGTCCTTTTAATGGTGAAATAAATTTTTGATATATATGTATCAAAACAATTAGAACATGTTTCATAGTCAATTATCACTCTTAGTTAAGGCATTCGCCCTTTTCAACATATTCATTATTGACCTTTCGACTTCGAAATAAGAAACTCCTCTGATTTTTACTCTCGCAATAAAAATAATTTGAATGTCATCTCTTATTTCCGTTAGATGAAGACGAATAACTTCTCTCATAAGGCGTCTTGCTCTATTTCTCTGAACCGAATTGCCAATTTTCTTAGAGGCAATAAAACCAAATTTTTTAGGGCCCTTTAAAATATATATTGCAGCATGTTTTACAGAATGATTTTCACCATTTTTAAAGATCGCCTGAAAACCTGACTTTTTGTGCAAGCGAAATTTCCTTTTTAACATATTTCCTCCAGGATAACATAGCTTAACACTCTCTTATCTTATTCTGACTCGTAAAGCCTTTATTTAAACATTTTAAACCGTTTCATTGATTAAAAAAAATTATTTAAAAAAAGGCCACATAATTGCGGCCTTAAACTGATAATTTTTTGCGACCTTTTAAGCGACGGCGCTTTATAACATTTCGCCCAGTTGGCGTACTCATCCGACTTAAAAAACCGTGAACACGCTTATGACGCCTATTCTTCGGTTGATATGTTCTTTTCAATTTAACGACACCTCCTTTATAACAAACGAAAACGACAATAAAAACATTCAAACTTACTTAGAGATTATACTCTAATAATTTTTGTTCTGTCAAGCAAAGGACTTTTTTATGATGTGGATAATCATTATTTAAAAAAGTTATCCACCTGTGAATAATTTATTTAAACGCACATCTTCCTGTTGATAACCCTGTTAAAAATTGATATTATGTTTTCAGACCCTCAATCTTCAACAATATTTGGCGTTATTTCTATCCACAGATTGTCATTAAACTAAGTTATCCACAAATGTGCATAAGTTTGTGTATAACTTTTTTATTGTCATTATTTTTTACATTCTTAGACAAGGGAGGTCCGTCCATGCCACCTCAGCCGATCTTACCCCATTTATTGTGGCAGGAAACACTAGAAAAACTGAAAAATGAACTTTCTAAGCCAAGTTATGAAACATGGCTTAGTTCTACCCGACTTCTTCAAATTGATGGGGATATACTAGTAATTAGCGTACCCAATGAATTTGCAAAAGATTGGTTGGAAAGTCGTTATGCTCCCTTGATTCGTTCTTCTGTCCAATCCATACTGGGGCATTCTGTGAACCTCCGTTTTGTTATACCCTCTCCTGAAGAATCCTTCGAAGAAAATTTAAATCAATCCATATCCGCTGCTCCCATTACGTTTACACAACCAGAACCCTTACCCAATTCTCTTAATAATAAATATACCTTTGATACATTCGTCATTGGCAACGGCAACCGTTTTGCTCACGCAGCTTCTTTAGCTGTCGCCGAATCGCCAGCAAAGTCTTATAATCCCTTATTTATTTATGGAGGAGTAGGATTAGGTAAAACTCACCTTATGCATGCTATTGGTCACCACGTTCTTCAACATTCTCCGAATACTCGTGTTCTTTATGTGTCTAGTGAAAAATTTACGAATGAACTCATTGATGCAATACGTGATGAAAACCCTATCGAATTTCGCACCCACTACCGTAATGTCGATATTCTTCTCATCGACGATATCCAGTTTCTAGCTGGTAAAGAGCGAACACAAGAAGAATTCTTTCATACATTTAATGCACTTCATGAGGCAAATAAGCAAATTATTATTTCTTCAGACCGTCCTCCTAAAGAAATTCCAACCTTAGAAGACCGCTTACGTTCCCGTTTTGAGTGGGGCTTGATCACGGATATTCAAGCACCTGATTTAGAAACGCGAATAGCGATTCTAAGAAAAAAAGCAATGATGGAAAACTTACAGGTACCCAATGAGGTTATGGTTTATATTGCTGATAAAATTCGTTCCAATATCCGTGAGCTTGAAGGAGCACTCATAAGAGTTATGGCTTTTGCCTCTCTTAGCTCATTACCCATCACTGCAGATGTCGCGGTTGAAGCTTTAAAAGATATTATCCCCACTAATAACACCAAGTCAGTCACTATTGATATGATCCAGCAATCCGTCGCAGGGTATTTTAATCTATCACCTAGTGAGTTTAAAGCTAAAAAAAGAACACGCGCTGTAGCCTTTCCACGACAAATCGCAATGTACCTCTCTCGTCAACTGACAGATGCCTCTTTACCCAAAATAGGAGACGAATTTGGTGGGAGAGATCATACTACAGTCATGCATGCTCATGAAAAAATTTCACAAGCCCTTTTAATAGATCCACAATTAGAAAAGAAAATTAACGATATGATTCAACGTATTCAATCTGAATAAAATTACGATTAAAGGTTAAAACCATATGTGTATAACTTGTTTATAATATCTTGATAAAATTGACATAAATTTTTATTTGTGGGCATGTGGATAACATACATCCATTTGTCCACACCTTTTTCAACATACTTAAAACTGTCGGTATAGCCCGTTACAGTTTACTTATCCACATGTTGACATGTAATACTACTATAACTACTAACTATTATCTTATTATTAATTAACGATTTTAGAACCCTGAGGATAAAGTTTTTTAGGAGGACTCTAATTATATGAAGATCTTCTGTTCGAAAGATGCCTTGCTTTCGGGTGTTAATTCTGTTCAACGTGCAGTGTCCAGTAAAAGCACCTTACCTGTTCTTCAAGGAATATTGATTAAGTCAGAACAAGATTCATTACAATTTGCAGCAACTGATCTAGAAATGGGAATACGATGCGAAGTATCGGCGGAAGTAAATGAAGAGGGCTCGATGGTCGTACCTGCTAAACTCTTTACAGACGTTGTTCGTAAGCTACCGGACACAGGGATAACCTTACAAGAATATAATCAATCAATTACAATTAGCTACTATCAATCCGAAATAGTGTTAAATGGCTATGATCCGGAAGAGTATCCATTATTACCAGATCTAATAGATCCAATTTCATTTACATTACCCACTATAATATTCAAGAATATGATTCGACAGACCATATTTTCGTGTGCTGTAGAAGAAAATCGTCCAGTATTTAACGGTACCCTTTTGCAGATTGAAGGCTCAAATATTCGTTTAGTTGCAACAGATACTCATCGCTTAGCTTACAGTATTGCTGAAATACAAAATCCACAAGGATCTCAATTTAGTGGAATCATTCCTGCCAAGACCCTAGGAGAAATATATCGTCTTTTACGTGATGAAGACGAGATTTTAACCATAAGTTTTAACGAAAATCAAGTTGTATTCCAGTTTGGATTAATATATTTAGTTTCTCGACTAATTGAAGGACAATTTCCAAACTATAAGCAAGTTATTCCACAAACATGTGAAACCAAAGTAAATCTATCAGTAAGGAGCTTTCTTGAAGCCGTTGAAAGAGCTTCAATACTCTCACGCGATAAAATTGGAACCAACATTATTAGAATAAATGTTCTAGAAAACGAATTAAAAATAGATCAAGCCTCTGAATTAGGTAAGATTTCTGAACAGATAAGCATTGAAATGGAAGGTAAAAATGTAGTTATTGCCTTTAACGCTAAATTTCTTATAGACGCTTTAAAAGTTATTGACAGTGATGAGATTATATTTGAATTATCTGGGCCATTTAGTCCCGGAGTTATGCGTCCCCTTGATAATCCCAATTATTTATATTTAGTATTACCAGTTAGAACACATAATTAAAATTATGATGATTAAAGGTTTAAGACTACAAAATTTCCGAAATTATCAAGATGAATCTATACAATTCACGCCAGGAACAAATATACTTGTCGGAGATAATGGTCAAGGAAAAACAAATATACTTGAAGGGATTCATTACCTGTTAACTGGAAAGTCTTATAGGGTGCAGCGAGAACAAGAACTCCTAAGATGGGAACAAAATGAATTCCATCTTTATGGTGATTTTCTCTTATCGAATCATAAAGTTCTACTTGAGAGCCATTATCGAGATAAAAAGAAAATGGTGAAGATTAATAAAGTGCCTTGTCGTCGTTTATCGGATTTTGTTGGTACGATAAACGTAATTTTCTTTTCTCCAGATGACCTTATTATGATCAAAGGTGGCCCGGCAGAGCGAAGGAGATTTTTAGACTTGCATATTGCCCAAATGAACCCCGGACATGTAAGTTTGTTAAATTCTTATAATAAAGTGATTCAGCAGAAAAGCGCACTTTTGAAATCGTATGTTGAGAAGAGTCTTAAATATACTCAATTACAGCTTTGGAATTCTCAAATCATCGAACTCGGTGAAAGGATTATCCGGAATAGGGCGAATTTAATTAACTGTTTACAAATTATTTCGGATCACATTTATAATGATCTTTCTTCGAAAAGGGAGAAGATTCAAATTATGTACCATGCTTTGGGTAGAAAAACGATTGATGAAGCCATTTCCGACCTTCCAAGGCTACTTAATGAGAAATTAGAACAAGAAGTGGAACGTCAAATGATACTTGTCGGACCACATCGTGATGATGTTCATATTCTATTAAATAATAAACCTGCTCGCCTTTATGCTTCACAAGGACAACAGCGTTCTTTAGTATTAAGTTTAAAACTCGCAGAATTAGATCTAATTCGTCAGGAGAAGGGAGAATACCCCCTCCTCCTTCTTGATGATGTCTTGTCTGAATTGGATTGTTTTCGGAGAGACTATCTAATAAATTTTATAGAATTGTCGCGCATTCAGACTTTAATAACAATGACAAGTGGTGAAAATATCCTCGATTCAGGTACGTTTTTGCGAGTAGAACAGGGGCATATAAGGAGGAATTAACTATGTATTTACATCTTGGTGGGGATATTCTTGTAAATCAAGATAGGGTTGTTGCAATTATTGATCTTGAAACAGTTAAAAAGGGTCAAATAAATGAGAAGTTTCTAAGGAAAATTAAAAATGATAAAACAGCGAACTATATATCTGAAGAAGGTAAAGAAAAGACATTAATTATTACAACTGAAGGTTATTATTTATCTCCTATTTCTTCAACTACACTGTATAAACGCTCAATTTCTAATACAGGTGAAGAATAAATTAACTAATATTCAAACCTTGAACATTAGTTAATTTATTCATGATAATTGAAAGTGAAAGATTATTAATGTATAATATAAAGATTGAAGGTTTTTTGGGAGGAAACAGCTTTGCAAGAGAACATAGATTTGAAAAGCCAAGATGCAAGTGACAGTTATAATGCAGGGCAAATTGAAGTTTTAGAAGGACTAGAAGCCGTACGTAAGCGTCCCGGGATGTATATTGGTTCTACGAGCAGCCGAGGTCTTCATCATCTTGTATATGAAATTGTTGACAATAGCATTGACGAAGCGTTGGCTGGTTTTTGCGATTTGATTGATGTGATGATTCATGCAGACAATAGCATTACTGTCGTGGATAATGGTCGGGGGATCCCGGTTGATATACATCCAAAAACAGGTAAACCTGCTGTAGAAGTTACTTTAACAGTATTACATGCTGGGGGGAAATTTGGCGGAAGCGCGAGTGCTTACAAAGTATCAGGTGGACTTCATGGAGTAGGTCTAAGCGTTGTTAATGCCTTGTCAAAATGGTTAGTGGTAGAAGTTTTTAAGGGCGGCTATATTTATCACCAGGAATATGCCCAAGGGAAACCGACAACACAGCTTGCAAAGATTGGACCTACAGAAAAAAGTGGTACTAAAATATCATTTATTCCTGATCCAGAAATCTTTGAAGATACGGTTTATGATTTTAGTATTCTTTCACATCGTCTTAGAGAACTATCTTTTTTAAATAAAAGTATAAAGATTAACTTAACAGATGAGCGTGACAATCACAAAGAAACCTTTTTGCATACCGGTGGTATTCAGGATTTTGTGATTTATATCAATAGAAATAAAGATTGTTTACATCCCCAGCCAATATATATAGAAACGACTAAGGATAACGTTCAAGTGGAAGTCTGTATTCAATACAATGACAGTTACACTGAAAATATATATTCATATGCCAATAATATTAATACCCAAGAAGGGGGAACTCACGAGGCAGGTTTTAAATCAGCTTTGACAAGGGTTATTAATGATTATGCCCGTAAAAACAATATACTCAAAGCTGCTGATTCTAATCTGTCCGGAGATGATATTCGAGAAGGGTTAACTGCCGTCATTTCGGTTAAAGTACCTGATCCCCAATTTGAGGGGCAAACTAAAACAAAACTAGGGAACAGTGAAATTAGGGGTATAGTGGATTCCGCTACAGGAGAGGGTTTAACTACATTTCTCGAAGAGAACCCTGCGATTGCCAGGAAATTTATTGATAAATCTGTTCAAGCGTCCCGTGCCCGGGATGCTGCCCGTAAAGCGAGAGAATTAACCCGTCGAAAAAGTGCATTAGAGGGGACTTCTCTTCCAGGAAAACTTGCAGATTGTTCTTGGAAGGAACCCGATTTATGTGAAATGTATTTGGTTGAGGGAGATAGTGCTGGGGGTTCTGCAAAACAAGGACGAGATCGGCGATTTCAAGCTATATTACCCTTGCGTGGAAAAATTCTCAATGTAGAAAAGGCGAGGCTTGACAAAATTTTAGGTAATGCTGAAATTAGAGCCATGATTACCGCGATGGGTACTGGAATATCTGAAGAATTTGATATAGAAAAGGCCCGTTATCACAAGCTAATTATTATGACAGATGCTGACGTAGATGGTGCTCACATTCGAACACTTTTATTAACTTTCTTCTATCGTTATATGAAGCCATTAATAGAAAATCATTTTGTTTACATTGCTCAACCACCTCTCTTTAAGGTTAAGAAGGGTAAAGACATTCGATATGCATATTCGGATAGTGAACTCAACAAGATTCTTGAAATTATAGGTAGGGAAAAGGTTGAGATTCAGCGTTATAAAGGCTTAGGGGAAATGAATCCTGAGCAATTGTGGGAAACAACAATGGATCCAGCAAATCGTACGATTTTACAGGTTACCATGGAAGATGCTATGAGAACAGAAGAAATGTTTACCGTCTTGATGGGAGATAAAGTAGAACCGCGTCGTGACTTTATTAACCTTCATGGTAAAGATGTGCGTAATCTAGATGTTTAAAGGAGTGCTCATTCATGTCGGTTGAAACTGAGGGAGGAAAAGTTCTTCCCGTAGAAATTGCGGATGAAATGCGAAAATCTTTCATTGACTATTCTATGAGTGTCATTGTAAGTCGAGCGTTGCCCGATGTCCGTGACGGTCTTAAACCAGTGCACCGTAGAATCTTATATACCCTCCATGAATTGGGCCTGACCCCTAGTAAACCTTATAGTAAGTCAGCACGTCTCGTAGGGGACTGCATGGGTAAATTTCATCCACACGGGGATAGTTCAATTTACGATGCAGTGGTTCGTATGGAGCAAGATTTTGCGAGTCGTTATCCACTTATAGATGGGCATGGGAATTTTGGTTCTATCGATGGAGATTCTGCTGCAGCTATGCGTTATACTGAGCTGCGTATGGCTAAAATTGCGACTTATATGTTAGCAGATATTGATAAAGATACAATCGATTTTGCTCCTAACTATGATGAGAAACAAGACGAGCCTACAGTGCTGCCATCCAAATTTCCGAATTTACTCGTCAATGGTTCTTCTGGAATTGCCGTAGGAATGGCAACAAATATTCCTCCGCATAATTTAACAGAAGTTATCGAAGCGACAATTGCCCTACTGGATAACCCGGAATTATCGATCGGTGATCTGATGAATTATATTAAAGGTCCTGATTATCCCACGGGTGGTACGATTATGGGTCACGAGGGAATTCGATCTGCTTATGAGACTGGAAGAGGTTCGATTAAAACTCGTGCCAAAGCAATCATTGAAAATATGGAGAAATCCGGTAAAACTCGTATTGTAGTGACTGAAATCCCCTTTTTGGTGAATAAAGCTAGGATGATTGAAAAAATAGCTGATCTTGTACGTGATAAGAAATTAGACGGTATAACTGACCTTAGAGATGAATCCGATAGATCTGGTATGCGAATCGTTATTGAGTTAAGGCGTGATGTCAATCCACAAATTATCTTAAATCAACTCTATAAACATACCCAGATGGAAGATACATTTGGTGTTAATATGCTGGCTTTGGTCAATGGTCAGCCGAGAGTTTTGACACTCAAGGATATGATTCATTATTTTATTTTGCACCAAAAGGATGTAATAGTCAGGAGGACACGTTTCGAATTAAACAAAGCTGAGGCGGAAGCGCATATTGTTGAAGGCCTTAGGATTGCACTTGATCATATTGATGAAGTGATAGAAACGATTCGTTCTTCTAAAGATGAGGCCAATGCTCGCGAAAACTTAATCCTTCGGTTTGGACTTAGTGAAAAACAAGCTCAAGCTATCGTTGATATGAGGTTAAAGCGTTTAACAGGTTTAGAACGAGACAAATTGGAAAACCAATATCGAGAATTAATGGACACCATTGCGTATCTTAAATCTGTTCTTGCCTCTGATAGTCTTGTTATTGATATCATTAAATCTGAACTAGGGGAAATCAAGAATAAATTTGGGGACGCTCGCCGGACACGTATTACAGTCGATGTTAGTAAGATGGACATTGAAGATCTCATTGCTGAAGAAGATGTAGTTATCACTGTAACTCATTATGGCTATATTAAACGCTTACCACTTAATACCTATAAGAGCCAAAACCGAGGAGGTAAGGGTGTTCACGGAATGGCAACTAAAGAGCTAGATTTTGTCGAGCATCTTTTTACCACTTCGACACATCACTATATTCTATTCTTTACATCTCAAGGTAAAGTTTATCGTTTAAAAGCTCATGAGATTCCAGAGGCCAGCCGCACATCCAAAGGTACTGCTGTGATTAATCTCTTAAATTTAAGTCAAGATGAAATGGTCACGGCGGTAATGGCGATAAAGGACTACAGTTCTGATTACTTTTTGATTACAGCTACTAAAAAAGGAATTATGAAGAAGACAGCACTTCAAGAGTATGATTCAGCCCGACGTGATGGGTTAATTGCTCTAACCTTAGATGATGGTGACGAACTAATAGGGGTTAAATTGACCCAAGGGTTAGATGATATTCTTTTGGCCACTCGACATGGGAAGGCGATTCGCTTTGCGGAATCCGATGTGCGGTATATGGGCCGTACTGCTCGTGGAGTAAAAGGGATAACCCTTGAAGAAGATGATTCCGTAGTTGGTATGGATGTTATTAGCGACGATGATGAACTTTTAACCATGAGTGAAAATGGTTTTGCTAAACGTACTGACCTGAAAGAATTCCGTGTTCAGTCGCGTGGCGGCAAGGGAATTATTGTCATGAAACTAAATGCCAAGACAGGCTTGTTAGTGGGTATAAAAGTTGTTCAAGAGCAAGATGAAATAATGGTGATTACCAATAATGGGATTATGCTCAGACTACAAGTTTCTGGTATTTCTAATCAGGGTCGTTCTGCTCAGGGTGTTATGACAATGCGTACAGGCGATAGTAGTGTCGTCGCGATAGCAAAGGTTATGATGAAAGAGGATGAAGGAACTGATTCTGGAGAGTCCGAAAATGAGGAGTAAATTGACAAATTTTGCGCTAGGTGTTACCATGTCTGAAAATAAGGCCTAGTACATTATTATTAAAGAAATAGCTCAAAAAACATTGGGAGGAATAATTATGACTGATATTGGGTCATTGAAAGTAAAGACAGGACTTGCAGAAATGTTAAAAGGTGGCGTCATCATGGATGTGACGACCCCTGAACAGGCGATAATAGCTGAAGAGGCTGGAGCGTGTGCCGTAATGGCCTTGGAGCGTGTACCATCGGATATTCGCGCTGAAGGCGGAGTCGCGCGGATGGCTGATCCTACAATTATTAAGAGTATTATGGATGTGGTATCGATTCCTGTAATGGCTAAGGCTCGCATTGGTCATTTTGTAGAAGCCCAAATTCTAGAAGCGTTAGGTGCTGATTACATTGATGAGTCTGAGGTCCTAACACCTGCAGATGACGCTTATCATATAAATAAACATGACTTTAAAGTGCCTTTCGTATGTGGTTGCCGAAATTTGGGGGAAGCTTTACGCCGTATTGGTGAAGGTGCTGCGATGATACGTACTAAGGGAGAACCTGGAACAGGGAACGTTGTTGAGGCTGTTCGTCATATGCGTACAGTCATGAGTGATATACGTGCATTAACTGTAATGCCAAAAGAAGAACTAATGTCAGCAGCCAAAAATATGGGTGCTCCTTATGAATTAGTAGCCTATGTTGCCGAGCATGGTAAATTACCGGTCGTTAATTTTGCTGCAGGGGGTATTGCTACTCCAGCTGATGCAGCTTTAATGATGCAACTTGGAGTGGATGGCATTTTTGTAGGTTCAGGCATTTTCAAGTCAGGTGATCCTAAAGCACGTGCTAAAGCAATTGTTCTAGCAACAACTCATTATAAAGATGCAAAGTTACTTGCCGAAATTTCCGCAGATTTAGGACAACCCATGTCCGGTATTGAAATTTCAACATTGGCTGAGTCCCAGCGTATGCAAGAACGGGGTTGGTAATCATGAAAAAGCGTGTTGGCGTTTTGGCACTACAAGGTGCATTTCGCGAGCACCGGCAGGTATTAGAACAATTAGGCTGCGATGTAGTGGAAATACGAAAAGTAAGTGATCTTGAGGGAATTCACGGATTAATTATTCCGGGTGGAGAAAGTACAACAATCGGTAAACTATTAAACATTGACGGGATGGGCGAAGAAATTAAAGAACTTGCAGCCAAGGATCTGCCGATCTTTGGAACTTGCGCAGGTATGATCCTATTGAGTAAAACAATAATCGATAGTGATCAATATCGTCTAAACCTAATGGATACAATTGTGGAACGTAATGCCTTTGGAAGGCAAGTAGCGAGTTTCGAAACGGATCTTATGGTATCTGCCATGGGACCGAACCCTTTGCGTGCAGTTTTTATTAGGGCACCTTTCATTAGAGAAGTTGCTCCTAATGTGGGTATTCTGGCAGAATATGACGGAAAGATTGTCTTTGCACGACAGGGAAATTTATTGGCGAGCGCATTTCATCCTGAACTTACCCCAGACCAACGAGTTCATCAATATTTTTTAGACATGATCGATGAATATTGGGCGCATTAAAAACGTGTTCTAGGCATGGGAGGTTTTTTAGTTATGTTGGATATCAGATTTGTTCGTAATAATCCTGAAGTGGTCAAAGAGGCTTTAAAAAAGCGTCACGTTTCTATTAGCCTAGACCACTTTTTAGAACAAGAAGAGGAAAGAAGAAGACTATTATTTGAAATCGAGAATTTGAAGGCCCGTCGTAATTCTGTTTCTGAAGAAGTTGGGCGCCTAAAAAAGAGTGGGGAAGATGCTGAAAGCCTCGTTTTAGAAATGCGTGAAGTCGGTCAAAAAATCAAGGATTTAGAGCAAAAGTCTGCAGGAATCGTACAGGAAATGGAAAAAGTTCTATATGAGATACCTAACATCCCCCATGTCTCTGTGCCCGTTGGTACGGACGAAAGTGACAATGAAGAAGTTAGGTCATGGGGAACTCCTCGTGTTTTTGATTTTGAGCCGAAAGCACATTATGAAATTGGAGAAAAGCTAGGGGTTTTTGATTTCGTCCGCGCAGCCAAAGTTACAGGCGCACGTTTTACC
>JAUZPJ010000300.1 GCA_030706025.1 Bacillota bacterium
ATTCGCGGCTGCACTACCCAAAGATGCCGTGATTCTTACCGCAGGATGTGCTAAATACAAATATAATAAACTCAACCTAGGGGACATCGGCGGGATTCCTAGAGTTCTCGATGCCGGACAATGTAATGACTCCTATTCCTTGGCAGTCGTTGCCTTGAAACTCAAAGAGGTTTTCGGTCTTGATGATGTAAACCAACTCCCGATTTCCTATAACATTGCCTGGTACGAACAAAAGGCAGTGATCGTTTTACTTGCCCTTCTGTACCTAGGTGTGAAAAACATTCACTTAGGCCCCACACTGCCAGCCTTCTTGTCCCCCAACGTTGCGAAAGTTTTAGTTGAAAACTTCGGAATTGCGGGCATTACCAACGTAGAAGATGATATGAAAATCTTCATGGCTTAATAATAAAAGCAAAACCTTAATAGCCACCCATAACAACGGGACTGCCTTTCAGTAAAGGCAGTCCCGTTGCGCATTGTATAAGATTGGAGGCCACGTCTATTGGGGTTTCAAAACGTGAAGAACTTTCCTCGAGTTGAATCATGGTTCGATTAAATCTGGGAAAGTAGATGAAAGTTTTGGTATTCTAACCAGAGGGAAAGGAGGAATACCACGACGAACGTCGAAAAACAAACGAAATGAAAGAATGCATAGTATTAGGGTGCTGAGGAGTGTCGTCATGTCAGATGTGACAAGTTCAACTCAAGATTGGGAGCAGGCGATAAAACAAATCAAAACGGTGATAGCTGCTCGGATCAATGTTAATATTCAGGGGGAAATCGAGGAAGTTCATATTCTGGCTGGTTCAGGACGAGCCCCTAAGCAGATCGTCAGAGATGTAGAGTCAATCCTAGCGACTCAATTTGACTTGCAAATTGATCATAAAAAGATCAGTGTGGCCCAATTAGGGGATGATGAGGAAGGAACTTCCGCTATCATGGAGGCTACTCGACCTAAGTTGGTAGGAGTGACACTTAGAACTGTTAATGGGTTGGCCGAAGTCAAGGTTGAATTGCAAACGGGTGACAAGCTTATAGAAGGGTTAGCCCAGGGTCCATCCTCAACTCACAATAAGTTACGCTTATTTGTAGAAGCAACAATAAAGGCACTTACTCCGCTCATCTCGGATAAATTTCTTTTTGTCACAGAGGATGTTGTAATTACTCAATTAGCAAAGCAACAAATTGCTTTGGTATCCATAACTATGATCGCCCCCACGGGTGAACAATCCCTTACTGGATGTGCCTTGATCAAAAACGATGATCGAGAAGCCGTGGTGAAGGCAACCCTTGATGCCGTTAATCGAAAACTACAGCTTCTTAGAAACGATTAATTTGTTATCTTTGGCCGACTTACTAAACAATCTTAGATTTTAAAGTGCTCCTGTTTAATTCTCTACATAGCGAAGCGAAAAAAACAGCGGAACGGAATACGAGCGAAGCGGTTAAACTGCCCCTTGGAAAATAACAATCAAGGAGGTTTACCGCAAATGAGCAAATTATTTAAAGCTATTTCAGTTCTTGTTACTCTCGTTCTTGCAGGCGGAGCAAGCTTTAAGTGGTAGAACGCGTAACCAAGGCCCAGTTTTGAGAAGTTACTCCGTTCTTACTTGGTGGCATAATCTTTAAGTTCTACTTGCAGAGTAGTCGGCCAAACTATATAAGAGGTGGCGAATGGTAAGATTGTCAATGAAGTTCAAAATGTTTTATGCAATAATAACTGCCTCTGCCACACTGATTTTAATCTGGAATATTATTTATACGGATTGGAATTATGCACAGCTAATCCATCTTTTAGTCTTTGGAATTCTCGCTATCGCATGTGAGTCCTTACCGGTTGCCCTACCAAAAGGAGGGTACGTGACTGTCAGTTATTCAATTTTTCTTTCGTCACTTATCTCGTTCCCTTTGGGAGTGACGCTAATTGCAATCGCATTGTCATGCATGCTTATTTTTGGCAAGGCGGGTTTGGAACAACCTCTTTATAAAAGGGTGTTTAACGCGTCACAATATGTATTGTCCTTAACAGCAGCGTATGCTGTTATTAGTTATTCTAAAATTACGTCGTTCGAATTAAATTTTAAATCGATCGGATTTTATTTAATAGCGGCCGCTGTTTATATGGTACTAAATATGACAATTGTCACCATTATATTGGGGATAACTTCCGGAAAATCACCTTGGTCAATATGGGCAGTTAATTTTCGTTGGGCCCTGCCTAATTTCATGGCACTCGTTCCTCTTGGGTTTTTATTGGCTTTGCTGTACAAAAATTGGGGTGCGCTTGGACTCTTCCTGCTCTTTATCCCACTATTAGTGTCTCGCCATTCTTTCCAACTCTATATTGACATGCGAGAGAATTATCTCAACACGGTTGAAGCTCTAGTGCAGGCATTAGAAGCAAAAGATACCTATACCAGTGGACATTCTGCAAGAGTCGGGAAATTGGCAGTATCTATGGGAGAAGCAATCGAGATGAGTGAAGAAAAAATAGTATTTCTCAAATATGCTGCAGTGCTCCATGATGTTGGTAAAATTGGGGTAAGCGAAACAATTCTTAATAAAGAGGAGAAGTTGCTAGATTCTGAATGGGAAGTCATTCGCAGTCATCCGGTAATCGGGGAAACGATTATTAAAAATATAAAGTTTATGTTCGATATAGGAAACGTTGTCCGTCATCACCACGAACGCTATGATGGGAAGGGGTATCCGGACGGAATAAAAGGAGAAGGAATCCCTCTGGAATCACGGATTATTGCGGTTGTCGATACGTATGATGCAATTACCTCCGACCGCAGTTACCGCAAAGGCAATACACATGATGAAGCATTGGTTGAGCTTAAAAGAGTCGCCGGATCACAATTAGATCCGGCGTTGGTGGAGGTCTTCTGCAAAGTTGACACGAGTGAACTGGTATCTCAAACATTCGGTTCTGAACCAGTGCAAGTCGCCAAAGCGAATTTTAGAGCCTAAGAGGTGAAACATGCTCATAGAAACCTTGATTTTTGCTTTAATCATAAGTCGATTATGTAGAGGAAGATTAAGCCGATTGGGCGAACTCGCGCTTCGAGAATTTTGGTTGGTCCCTTTTGCTTTATTAATACAAAGTAGCGTCTATTGGGCTGCTGTTAGAGGAATCGGATTAGGTCCCAGTTGGCTTAGTCCGGTGCTTGATACAGTGTCCTATTTTTTATTGTTAAGTTTCACGCTGCGTAATAGTTCATTGCCCGGAATACGCTGGATTACCTTAGGGATTTTACTTAATAGTATTGTAATCACCCTGAACAAAGGGTTAATGCCCGTCGATCCATCGTTTCTTCCAGAGGCCAGCCGTTTAGAGTTGCTAGCAGGACAGGGAACTCATGGACTGATGACTCCACTGACCCATTTAAGTTTTTTAGCGGATCGGTTCTATTTAAATATTCCGGGACTTCAAAAGCAAGTGTTCAGCATTGGGGATATTTTAATAGATGTTGGTGGTTTCTGTCTGGTTTGGAAAACGACGATGAAAAATAAACCTAACATAGTCATAAGTGCAAAGGACTCAGGCATGTGACGTTTATAGTCTTATCTCTCGTCCGCGGTTTGCAATAAATCTCGAACAACTTCCCCAGCGATCAGTAGTCCAACAACAGATGGAACAAAGGAAATGCTTCCAGGCACTTGACGTTTTTCTATACCGCCTGAATCTATGTTCGGGTTTGGGCTGGTGCAATCATTATTGGACTCAGCTTGCGCGGAGAGTGGAGTTAATGGAAGATCTGGACTATACACGACTTTGACCCCTGTGGTGATGCCTTCCTTGCGCAG
>JAUZPJ010000301.1 GCA_030706025.1 Bacillota bacterium
TATCCCTCGATGTATTCTGGAAGATCCCGACCCAAACTTGTCTTAATCATTCTCATGCTCAGCTCATCTTCCTCCATTTATCTAAATGAGTCCTAACCGTTGGCCAAGCCCTACTGTGGTTTTTGCTCTATTAATGACCGGAGCATCGACCATCTTGCCATCTAGAGAGAAAACTCCCTTGCCTTCTTTTTCCGCTTCTTTCATGGCAGCCAAGATCCTCATGGCTTGTTTCAATTCCGCTTCAGTCGGTGCAAAAACCGAATGAATCACGTCAATCTGTCTAGGATTAATGGCGGCCTTTCCTGTTAATCCCAAACTTTTAGCCTTAGCTGTATCCCGTTCAAGGCCTTCATAGTCATTCGTATCTGTAAAGGGAGTATCAATGGAGTCTACCTTTAAGGCCCTGCACGCCGTTGCCACTTTATTGCGAGCGTAAAAGATTTCTTCCCCTTCTTTTGTTCTTTTGATTCCTAAGTCTGAGGTTAAATCTTCCCCGCCTAATAATACCCCCACCACACGTTTTGAAGCTTTTATGATGTTATAGACATTTTCCAGTCCAATCGCGGTTTCGACTAAGGCCATGATTTTGACGCTCCCCGCCTCGAAACCTTCTTCTTTTTCAATAGCATTCAGCATTTTATCGACGAGCTTTATTTCCTCTTCATCAGCCTTTGGAATCAGTAAGGTATCCGGTTTAACCCTAGCAATCATATCTACGTCCGGAGCCCCAAATTCCGTATCCAAAGGATTGACTCTCACCACTACCTCAACCTGAGAATAATCGATGGTTTTAATAGCCTCCCTGACTAAGATCCGAGCACTATCCTTTTCAGTCAAACTAACAGCATCTTCCAAATCCAGAATAATCGAATCTGCCCCAAGTATCGCAGCGTCTTGAAGCATACCCGGATTGTTTCCCGGCATAAAAAGCATACTTCTTCGCAGCTTATTCAATACCATTTCACCTCAACTTCGCTCACCACGCACTTTTAACCAGAGCCCATTTGCGTTGGCACTGTTTCCCATCTTTAATTCTGGGACTATATAGCTCTTTTAATAGCCGTCTCGACCCTCGCACCGATTGTATAATCTAGGGCTCCCTTATCCTGAGCCTTAATCGTAATCCCCTCAATCCCCATTTCCTGCACCTTATTTAAAATCACGTTCCTAATTACCTCACCAAACTGCTTCATTACGATACTTTCCAGTTCAAGCTCAACGTCTCCAGAATCATTGGGCATGACCATGATGAGAATATCGTTTGACTCAAGCGTCCCTGCTTTAGCGACCTTCGTAATGTTCATATTTTCACCCCATTTCAAGTCTGCGCCCAAAGGTTCAACGATCTAGTAAGTCGCGACCCGCAACACAGCATCCAATCGCCCCATTAAACTGCGGCTCTGGCGGAATGACAATCCTACGACCCGTCCCCTCTTCCAAAAGCTTAGCTACTGCACGATTATGCGCGACACCTCCAGTAAAAACCAGAACATCACCGGGAAAAGAACGCAAAAGAGGCAAAATACGCTTAATTATCGTTGCGTTAACCCCGGCTGCAAGTTCAGTAATAGGGAAACCTTCTACGATTTTGCCAATTAACTCACTTTCGCCAAACACAGCACACGTGGAGTTTAACTCTACAGGATTATCTGCATGCTTTCCAAGCTCTTCTAGTGACACATCGAGGATATTTGCCATATTTTCCAAGTAACGGCCCGAAGATGCCGCACACTTATCATTGGTCAAAAAGTCAACCATCTTGCCCTTGCGAACTTGGATGATTTTGCTGTCCTGTCCACCAAGATCGACCAGGGTGAAATCGGTTAACCCAGTCTGTTGAATTGCACCCAAAACATGAGCCTTAAGCTCCGGAATAGCTTCACCACCAGCAAGTTTTAAAGTATTCCGACCATAGCCCGTTGAAACAAGGCAATCGACTTCGGGTAATCCCATAGCCTCAAAATCTACAACTAGATTTTCCCCCTGCTTGCGCCCATACTCCCGATAAAAATGTATCGTGTCCAATCTATCCAGCCTCAGGAGCTCTAAACGATCCTCCCCCGGCTTCAGCTGCATAAGGGCAATCTTCACACTTCGGCTTCCCAAATCAATTCCACAAATAGTTTCTAGTCCTAGCATGAGTCACGCCCCCTAACCATCATTTTGAATTTACTTAAGCATCTCCAAAAACGACTCTACCCTCATCTTACTCCGCGCATCCAGTCCAGTAGGATTTTCTCCTTCTAAAGTCAAAATCGGGTAATCCAACTTTTTCCTAATAATCAGGTCCTCAATCTGACGATAACAAAAACTTTGGGTATAATGGATTATTCCGTCGAGATGACGGCGCTCCGCCTCCCGAGCGATATCCTCAATTCGTTGAAATACTTGATATGGATAAGTGTATAAACGATACTGCTCGACCACGTCATTCGTGTCAAATGGCATCGAAAACTGCCGTTGGACTTCATTAAATACAACTCGAGCCCCATGTTCTTCTATAAAATCATACAGTTCAGGGAAAATAGGCGGCACCCCAATAAAGCCAAGGCGAACTTCTTGGGGTTTTTTCCGTGACCCGGATCTAACTTTTTCCGCGAAAGACTCCCGTCCCCGAGCTGTTTGGATAAATTTCTCCATCTCTTGGGCGTAACCTTCAGGATCGCCGTTAAAATCTGAACAAGAAACAAGGTAGAGATGATTCTCAAACCCGCTAACACGGTTTTCTTCCCAAGTCAGCCGGTCAATTTCCCACGCTAAGGCTCGGACCCGATCGAGACGTTTCTTCTGTTGGTTTACCTCTTCCCAAGTTGCACCCAAGGTATTAATAAGCTTGTCCATTTGGAGACGAAGCATGTCTGGGTCCCCATCATAAGGAAATGCAAAAGGAATTATTCTAAGCCCCTCAACCTCCCAGGTCTCCATGAGGGCATGGGTATTACTGCAGTCCCCTTGGGTCACGGCAACAATACTCTGGATGTCTGGATTTTGTAAGGCCGTGGAATACAATCCCTTAATCCAACCACAAACACTCCTTGGAAAACCAGCGAGTTCCGCATCTTCCACTCGGCGCATCGCTTCCGGATTCGTTATAAAAATATTATTCAAATCAACCGGCGTTTCCCCTGCTGCATAAATTACTTCTACAGGCACTGTTGTTGTCAACCCAATTTTGGCCATTATGCTCATTTGCTCCTTACTTATCTTGGTACTACTCGTCTAACTCCAAAATGCATCCTCAGAATACGTCTTTTTTTCCTCACGATGTTTCAACACAGCAAGCGTACGATTCATCTCATTGTGCACGATCATATACCCCTCGTCCACTCCCATACCGGGTTTGGCGAGCATTTGATCCGGACGAGCAGCTAAACAAACATGGACCGCCGTGCGTCCACCGCAATCTGTCTCGTTACAAGATCCGCCGACATAGGCACCGACACCAAATTTCTTAGCATAGATAACCGCTTCGATGGTATTCTGAATTCCCCCTAAGTCCGGGGTCTTGATCTGAACCATATCCGCAGCCTGTGCATCCACGAACTTAACAATATCTTCATAGGTGTTGCACCACTCATCCGCCACAATTTCCACCTTAACTCCGAGCGCTTTCAGCGCAACACGCAGGGCCTTAAGCTGCTCAATCTGAGCATCTGTACTTCCGGCATCCATTGGCCCTTCAATTCTTAAGTGAAGAGGAGCAGCTGCTTTTTCCAACTTCACAAAGTAATTAGCCATCCGCTCCGTGTTATCTTCAAAGGCA
>JAUZPJ010000302.1 GCA_030706025.1 Bacillota bacterium
GCCCATCCGAGCACTGCCGGTTCCATCACAAATTGCCTGATTGGCCGTCATGGTATTATAAGCCGCATCCGCCTGCGCTTGTGTCAAATTGCCATCCTTAACCTTTTGATCGAGAATCGCCTTTCTCTGTTCTAGAATCTCGGCTTTGAATTCATCTAACTTTCCAGCTTCATTAGCAATGGTTCCAAGGGTTTTACCGGCGGCTCGTTCTGTGGTCACTTGTTCTACGGACTTGCCGGTTAACCTTGATACAATATCCGCAGGTGTCGTTGCGCCTACAGCATAAGCTGCTCCTGTTACCCCTAAAACCCCGGCAATTGTGGCAGCTGCAATGAGTTTCTTAAAGTTTTTCATAAAATCACGCTCCTTATTGATTTAGGTGTTTCTTACGGCTTTATAATAACCAAAGATTGTGTCAAAAGTTTAACAGAAGTTCATCTGTTGAGTCAGGCTCTTGATGAGTTTTTTTTTCATACGTGATACCTCCTTTGTAAAATTTAGCCTCGACTTTTGTAATTTTCGATCGGTACAATATTATCTTGACCAGCAATTGTGTCAAAACTGTTACAAAGTATTATCTATTTAGTTACATTTACCCTAAGGCTATCACCCGAATCGTTCCATCAGCAAAATGACACAAATATAACACAAACATCAGTTTGTTTATTGATAGAATCAAATCAGGAGTTAAGGATGGAGGGATAGAATTGAACAAATATATCTTAATTGCCGATGACAATGATGATATCCTTGAAATCTTACATAGATATGTTACCAAAGAAGGTTTTTCACCGATCATGGCGCATGATGGTCCGGAAACATTGAAGAAATTTTTTGAATTCGCTCCGATACTTTTGCTGTTAGATGTTATGATGCCTAAAAAGGATGGTTTCGAAGTCTGTAAAGAAATTCGCAGTTATTCTAATGTACCGATCATTATGATTACTGCCAAGGGAGATGATGGCGACCGCATCATGGGTCTGGACATCGGTGCCGATGACTATATTGTCAAACCCTTTAGCCCTGGGGAAGTTATGGCCCGAATCCGCGCAGTCTTAAGGCGTCTTGATATTTCGGAGAACCAGAGCAAGGACATCGTTTGTCACCCCGGACTGGAAATTAACATTTCAGAATATGAAGTAACAATAAACAAACAGCCTGTTAGTCTAACAAAGAAAGAGATTGAAATTTTTTGGCTTTTGGCCTCCAACCCAGGAAAGGTTTTCTCGCGGGATAATCTTTTAAGCAGCGTGTGGGGGTATGATTATTTTGGCGATGCCCGTGTGGTAGACACTCACATTCAAAGGCTCAGGGCAAAATTAGCGATTTCTGAACAGTTAAATTGGGATATCAAAACCATCTGGGGCGTTGGCTATAAATTTGAGGTGAAACATGTTTAAGAAGAGAATAGCTTTTAAATTAACCGCCGGCTTTGTCGTCATTGTACTCATTTCCATGCTGGCCATAGGCCTGTTATTCATCCAGATGTTCAGGCAATATACCTTGGACAGCCGGGAACAGACAATGCTGACGCGGGCTCACAGTATTGCTGAGGTTCTGGCCGAGAATTCCCAAAATAGTGGTCAACTGCGCGGCTTCGCAGGTTTTATGCGCTTCCTTGATACACTGACCGAGTCAAAGGTCTGGATTACAGACAATAAGGGCAACCTCTCTTCGTTCTCCGGGATGGGAAATGGAATGGGACCAGGAGCAGGCCAAGGTTTTGGTAAAGGTCAAGGTATGGGACAAAATTTCGGCTTTGGACCTGGTATGGGGCAGGGTCACTTCTATAACTCTGAGCCGCTGCCGGCGGAGGCCGAAAGTGTCATCCAAGATGTTTTAAACGGTAAGGAATCGGTCAGTGAAAGTTTCAGCAGTGTTTATAACGAAGCCACTCTTACAGTAGGTGTACCGATCATTGATTCCAACAAGCGGGTTATTGGCTCGGTGCTGCTCCATTCTCCTGTAACAGGGATTACGGCAACCGTGAATAAAGCAGTAAGTATTTTAGCGGTCAGTCTTCTTGCCGCACTCCTTCTGGCTGTCGGCTTGGGGATTTTCTACTCCCTGCTCTTTACCCGCCCCTTGAGAGCCATGAACCTCACCGCTCTGGAAATCACGCGGGGAAATTATAATGCTCGAACAGGAGTTAACCGCCAGGATGAATTAGGACAGCTCGGCGATTCCCTTGACCAGCTGGCTTCAAAACTGGGATGTACAATCAATCAGCTTTTTCAAGAGAAAGGAAAACTTAAGGATATCATAGCAAGTATCTCTGAAGGACTAGTTGCTTTTGACATGACACTTGAGCCAATCAGTGTTAATGCGGCGCTCGCCATAATTATGAATAGACCACAGCCATATTTAACAGAAGACATAAAAAAAGACCTCAATCACTTAGAAATCGAGGCCCAACTTATTAGAGTCATAGAGGAAAAGAAACCCGCGCAAGTGCAGAAAGATTGGTTGGGTAAAAAGCTGATGTTCACCCTTGCACCGATTATTGATAACAACGGATCGGTAACCGGCAGCGTTGCCTTGGTGCAGGATATCAGCGAAAGCGAGCGCCTGGAACAATTACGCCGCGATTTTGTAGCCAATGTGTCCCATGAATTTCGCACTCCTCTGACTGTCATCCGTGGTTCCCTGGAAGCAATAGTGGATGGTGCGGTTGAAAAAAGCGAGGATATCAAGCGTTACCATGAGCGGATGCTTTCCGAAACGCGCGGCTTGGAACGCTTGGTTGAAGACCTTCTGCAGCTTTCCCGCCTGCAATCCGGCAAAATCACAATCCATAAAGAAACGATTCATATTCCCAGCCTACTGACAGATGCAGTCAAGAGTATACAGACAATCGCTGAGAAAAAAGGAATTAAAATCGAGTATCAGACTGAGCAAGACATTCCTCCCGTAATTGGCGATTATGACCGTTTGCGCCAGCTGTTTATTATATTCTTAGACAATGCGGTTAAATATTCGCCAGAGAACACCAAGGTGTCCGTGGATACGAATCTTCTTGAGGTTAATATGCTTACCGTCATAATCCGCGATCAGGGTTATGGTATTGCAGCAGACGAATTAACCCATATCTGGGATCGTTTTTACAAAATTGATAAATCCAGATACGGCAAAGGTACAGGGCTAGGCCTTGCTATTGCAAAGCACTTGTTGGAGCTTCATAAGGCCCAGGTTTCAGTACAGAGTAAGCTAGAAAAGGGTACCTTAATAGAGATAAAACTACCACTTGCTCCAGTAACAGCGTAAGATTCTTAAACCTTTCAAGCCATCATCCTAGTGGGCGGGGGCCTAGGGACACTAGATCAAGGGCAGTCTGTTAAGACTGCAGTGAAAAATACAACAGCTTTTTAAACTGCGCATTTAACTGATTTTCGAGGAAAATAGCCACGACTTGAAACTGTGGTAAATCGTGGCTATTTAACCCAACATTTCGCGTTTCTCACGGCCATTGAACCCAATATTGAGCTTACTACTCTTAATAAGAATAATGAGGACATTTTGATACTTTAGCGTAAAACAAAGGCAGTAAGCTTGTTACAATATAAGACAAAGCCCCATATATTAACATATAAACAATAATTCTAAGGAGATGGTGCTATGTCCAAAGACTTGTTAAATGATGACAACGAGATTGAAATTCATAAAAATATCCAGAGTTTTATTTCAACTTTGGAAGAACGAGGTTTTATTGTTCAGCAAGGACAATTAAGACATGTAGACTTTCTAGAGCTGTGCAGTGA
>JAUZPJ010000303.1 GCA_030706025.1 Bacillota bacterium
ATGTACGCGTGTTTGCCGCAGCCGACTATTATGGTAAAGACGCAGCCTCGGCGGTAAGTATCTGTAAACAAATCTATCAATAATATTCGAATCCCCATATATTCCCTAAAGACTTAGCACGGCAGTATGGCCGCAAAGACCGGTCGTCATCCGATGACCGGTCTTTCTAAATAGGTTTAGTGATTATTACAATAATAGACATTAGAAAAGAGGCATAATCGTGGAAACAAAAATATCAAGTGCAACTAAGGACGTAATTATTAGTGAAAAACAGACAACATTAATTGGTGAGCGTATTAATCCTACTGGCAAAAAGAAGCTGGCTGAAGCTTTAAGATTAGGTGATTATGAACAACTTATTCTTCAGGAAGCGCGTAACCAGATATTAGCTGGGGCCGATATTTTAGATGTTAATGTCGGGACTGGTGGGGTTGATGAAGTCGTTGTATTACCAAAGGTTGTACAACTTTTGATGGCGGAAACTGATACACCGCTTTGTTTTGATAGTGGAGATGGAAAGGCCTTGGAAGCATGTTTAAAGGTTTACAAAGGAAGAGCGCTTATTAATTCTGTCAAAGGAACTGAGCATTCTATGGATCAAATATTACCTTTAGTTAAAGAATATGGTGCAGCAGTAATCGTCTTACCGGCAGATGAACGCGGAATTCCGCGTGATGTGGAGACACGTATGGAGATATTCGACCGAGTCATCGAGCGGGCTGGTAAGTTAGGTATTCCCCTCAATGATATTGTCGTGGATGCTTTGGTCCTGTCCGTGGGCGTTGACGGTAAGGGTGGGTTAGTAACCTTCGAAGTTATTCGGCAGGTGAAAGAAAAATATGGTGTCAATATTACGCTTGGTGCAAGTAATATTTCCTATGGTGTACCGGGACGGGACGTTGTGAATGGTGTGTTCTTAGGTATGGCTATTGCGGCAGGGTGTACTTGTCCAGTGGTTGACGTGGCTAAGGTCCGCAAACATATTATGGCAGCTGACTTGCTTTTGGGTAATGATAGATTTTCAAGACGGTATTTGAAATACTTCAGGGAAAATGAGAGTCTGTTCTAAAGAAGTATGGCCAAGGAAAGAAGGTAATTAATATGACCGACCAATTGGTTACAGTTACTTTTCTTCCTGGGGGAGAAAAGGTTCAAGTCCCGGTTGGTACCGGTTTGATGGATGCAGCGCACCTAGCTGGCGTACAAGTAAATTCAATATGCGGCGGTAAAGGCAGTTGCGGAAAGTGCCGAGGCCGTCTGATCAACGGAAACCTTAGTGCACGGAGTGCCGTTGAAAAGGAACGGATTGATGCGCAGCAAATAGAACAGGGGATTATCCTGATCTGTCAACGTAAAGTGCAGGAAAATGTTTTGGTCGAGGTGTTGATGCCGGGTAAGCCCGGCTTGAAGTATACACCCGGCAAAGGGAGTGTATTAGAGCGAGAGTTGGATATTAATCCTGCTGTTGTAAAAAGTTATCATGCCTTGACATTGCCCACTATTCATAACCAGACGGCAGATGTTGATCGAGTCATGGCGGATTTGCCAGTGTCGCTAGAATTAGACCTGGGTGTGGTTGCCGCAATTCCTGATGTGCTTAGGGAAGCGGAGTATAAGGCAACTTCAGTTGTGGTCAATAATCATTTGGTAACCTTGGAAGTTGGGGATACCTCGAAGGAAAGTTACGGAATCGCCTTTGACATTGGTACTACGAGTGTGGCTGGATATTTGGTTAGTTTGATCGATGGTCAAGTAATCAGAACGGCCTCTGCAACAAATGGCCAAAGGACACATGGAGCCGATGTTATTTCCAGAATCGGTTATACAGCGGAACATCCGGAAGGTCGAACTCGTTTAAAAAAATTAGTCCTCGAAACGATTGATGGTTTGATCGTGAGGTTGTTAGAAGACTCTGGGATTAAACAGGAGCGTATTTATGCGATAACACTTATTGGTAATACTGTAATGAGTCATTTGTTAATTGGGGCATCGGCCGTCGGGGTCGCTTCCTCACCTTTTATACCAGCTTTTACTTGTAGTATTGAAGGACGAGCAATAGAATTAGGTTTGCGTAGTTTACCTTCCTATACAAGATTTACCTTGCTGCCTAACGTGGCCGGTTATGTAGGCTCGGATACGGTTGGCGTGATGTTGGCCACCAAAATAGCAGACTTACCGGGGACATGGCTGGCAGTCGATATTGGTACCAATGGGGAAATTGTCCTTAGTTCAGGCAAACGCTTGGTAACCTGTTCAACTGCGGCGGGACCGGCCTTTGAAGGTGCGAGTATTAGTCAGGGTATGCGGGCTGAACCGGGAGCTATTTATTGGGTGGATTTTGATGAGGATGTAAAGCTTAAAGTAGTGGCTGATGTGCCAGCCCAAGGCATTTGCGGATCCGGATTAATAGACTGTGTTGCCGAGATGTACCGTTTAGGGATGTTACGGTCGAATGGACGCATTAAAGGACCCGAAGAATGTCCCCCACAGGTTCCGGATTTGATACGCAGTCGCCTAAGAGCTGATGGACGAGGATGGAAGTTCGTCTTGGCCGAAGGCGAAAGCGAAGTGGCACTTGTACAGAGGGATGTCAGTGAATTGCAGTTGGGAAAAGGTGCCGTGAGGGCTGGAATTGAGATTCTGATGGAACGTTTAAACATTACTGCCGAACAATTTGATGGAATTCTGGTGGCCGGTGCTTTTGGCAGTAACTTGCGGCCGGGATCGATCCAAGGAATAGGGATGTTTCCTCCCGTCAAATTAGAAAAAATCAAACCTGTTGGCAATGCAGCGGGAACTGGGGCTGTAATGGCGTTGTTATCTAAAGATAAAATGCGGGAGGCTCAAAGCTTACCGGCTCAGGTGGAGCATATCGAGCTTTCCTTATATGAAGGATTTTCTAGAAAGTTTGCTCAAGCGATTCGTTTTTAAAGTGAGTGTTACAATAAGGTTAATGGAGAAGGAAATGTCTCCATTAACCTTATTTATATTCCTGCCTCGGTGAATTCATCATTTTTCGTGTATATATTACTGCTTTTTCACGTCCGGAAAGGAATTTTGAGTTTCTTTATCAGTACAGATCGAGTAATTGTTGCTGAAATCGCTAAAATGACCTTATAATAAGGGTTGCGTTATAATAATCGTCGCCACTAGGTATAATTAATAATTATGGTGATACCTATAAGCGAAGAATAGCGTCCGCAAAACGAGCAACAGTACGGCTTAGTGTATGTTATAATAAGCACAAGAAGTGAGGAGTGGTTTAATGTACCGGTTGGACGATTTGAATCCAGTACAGCGGGAAGCCGCTGAGCATAAAGAAGGGCCGCTTCTAATTCTTGCAGGTGCAGGATCTGGAAAAACGAGGGTGCTCACCTATAGAATTGCCCATTTGATTGCTCAAGGTATCGAACCTAGTGAGATATTAGCAATTACATTTACAAATAAAGCTGCGAAGGAGATGCGCGATCGGGTAGCCACCTTGGTGGGTAGTGAAGGGACCGGACTTTGGGTTAGTACGTTCCATTCTGCTTGCGTACGAATTTTGAGGCGTGAAATTGATAATTTGCCGGGGTATAATCGAAATTTCGTTATTTATGATACAGGAGACCAACAGTCGGTACTCAAGGCGTGCTTAAAAGAACACAATTTAGATGAAAAGAAATTCCCAGTGCGCAGTGTGGCGGGAGTTATTAGTGATTCCAAGAATGTTCTTTTGGATCCGGAAGGGTTTTC
>JAUZPJ010000304.1 GCA_030706025.1 Bacillota bacterium
CAAGGATAGTTCGTACCCGCGCCAACTGCGGTAATAAGGGGACCCTTTTTCCCGATATCCGTCACCAGTTTTCGGTTACGAACAAGCACACCTCCCTCATTACGATAACGTTGACATGCTCCTAAATAACCCTCGATAATCTCACACTGGACAGGACAAGAAGCGCACTTAACGGCTGTTTGTTTTATTTCTGAAGTTCTTACTGCTGCCTTAAAGGGACAAACTCGAGTACAAATCCCACAACTGGAACAGTTCTCCTGAATCACTGCTTTTTTATTTTCAATGAGGATTGCTTTATTCGGACACTCTTTCGCACAGATCCCACAACCCTTACAAACCTCTAGATCAATAACGATCACTTAATCGCCCCCAGTTCAAAAAGTAACGGTTTTGGGTAAAAACATTGGATTTTATTGAATACTGCAGCTGCGTCCTGAGGGAGGTGTATTACGGCTTTTGTTGACTTTTATTGCGCCATCTACCAATACCATAACGACCGCCGGCAGGTCACCGGCTGCTAAAGCCGCTAAGGCATCTTCACCAACGGAACCCATAGGAGCATCCATTACCACTAAATCGGCTTCTTTTCCTTCAGCAATGATCCCAGTATTTAAGCCAAAGGTACTTGCTGTATTGCCGCTCGCCATCGCAATCGCTTTTTCAGGTGCGACCTCTGACATAGAGGCGATTGAACAAACCGTCCGTAGTATACCTAAAGGAATAATCCCGGTTCCTGAAGGGGAATCATTGCCGATGATGACTCTGTTTAATTGATCCTTCTCGGAAAGCTTTCGAACCGTAAAGTCGGCAATTTTTGGATTTCCGCATTGGACAATCTCTAAAGCCAAATCTGTCTCATTGACAAGCTTTTCTACTTCGGAAGGGGCTATCGCTGTTGGACCGCCGTTTATATGGGATACAACAGTGGGTTGAACAGCCATGACATCGGCTGCAGAGACTGTTGAACTACCGGGAATAGAGGTTCCTCCGGTATGCATCGCTACTTTCATCCCATTTTCCTTGGCCCATTTCACCATAGGGATGGCGTCTTCTGGTTTCTTCACACTTCCCAAACCGATTTCTCCGACCAGCCAGACTCCTTGTTTGGCCATTTCGACAAAATCTACTTCAGTTAATCCCTTTTCTAAAATCACTGCACCACCATGAACTTTAAGTCCGCTTGAGCGTAAATTAGCAAACGACTTGTGAGCAAGGATCGCTAAAGCTTTCGTACCGGCTGGATCTTTAGGACGACCCGGTGTATGGCATTCTCCGGCTGAGATAAATGTGGTAACTCCACCATGAATCGAGCCATCGAGATAGTCCTGAGTCTTTTGTCGCGGCGAATAATCCCCGAGGGTAGTGTGTACATGGGAGTCAATGAGACCTGGGGTTACTGTCATACCATTGACATCGATTATCTTTTCGATCGTATAATCTGCGAGAATATCTGAATTACCAATCTTAGCAATGAATCCATCCTGAATAACAATTGTAGTTTCCTCACCTAGAGGTTTTTGAATATTACCGGTGACGAGCCTCCCGATATTTGTAAGTGCAATTACAGACATTCGTATAACCTCCTCAAATTCTTTGTGCTAACACCTTGTTAGATTTCTAACATCCTGAGTGACACAGCACTTGAGTTGCTTTCATAACAATAACTACTCCTGTGCCGACTTGATTGTGGCAACAACCCGTTCAGGCGTCATTGGCAAATCATAGATGCGTACACCTAAAGCATTGCTAACCGCATTGGCGATGGCCGCAGCCGTCGGTACTAAGGCTGGCTCCCCTACCCCTTTGGCGCCATAAGGGCCGCTTGCTTCTAATTCTTCAATAATAATAGGATAGATTTCCGGAACATCCATTGACGTAGGGACAAGGTAAGTAGACATCTCGGGGTTTTTAATGACTCCGTCTTTGACAATGACTTCTTCCACTAAGGCATAACCCAGACCCATTGCACAGCCGCCTTCAATTTGTCCTTCCACACTTTGGGGGTTGATGGCTTTTCCCACGTCGTGGGCAGCAACGATTTTAGTAACCTCGATGATGCCTGTTTCCGTATCGACGATGACTTCCGCAACTTGAGTCGCAAAAGCATACGTTGCAAAGGGTTTTCCTTGTCCAGTTTCCGGATCGAGCTTAGTCGTTGCAGGGTTAAAAAAACCATGCCCAAGGGTCAATGTGCCTTCACTGCGGCACTGAGCGATCATTTCTTTAACAGTTAATCCCGTTTGTTCTTCGCCGTTCCATACTTGATCATTCTTTAGGCTCACCGAATCGATCGGTGTATTCAACACCTGGGCAGCTTTGGCTATGATTTGCTCGCGAGCTTCTTCGGCCGCCAAGCGAACTGCATTTCCAGAGATGTAAGTCTGCCTTGAGGCGGAAGAGGCACCTGCGTCTGGAGAGACTCCAGTATCCCCTGAAACAACCACCACATCTTCAACACCGACCCCAACCGTCTCAGCGGCAATTTGAGCTAGAGCTGTCGTTGAGCCCTGACCCATATCGGCACACCCTGTTAAAACAATGACTGTCCCATCATCTAATATATCCACAAAGGCGCCGGATGGATTGTTAGCCGCCGTATTTCCTATGCCATACCACATGTTAGCCATACCGTAACCGCGCTTCTTCATTGCTTAGATCCCTCCAGGCCAGGCATAACCTGAAGAGCCTTATCCCAGGCAGCCTCTATCGTCTTACTAATTCCAATACTTCCTTCGAGTTTCTGTCCTGTTGCCGTGATGGAACCTTCACGGACAATATTGCGGCGACGAATTTCTATTGGACTTATATTTAAAGCAGCAGCAACAATATCTAACTGACTTTCACTTGCAAAAGCCAATTGGGGCGTACCAAAACCCCTCATCGCACCACTGAAAGGATTATTGGTATACACACAAGCCCCTTCAATATCCACATTAGGCACTTCATAAGGCCCTGTCGCATGCACGGCTGCTCGAATTAACGTAGCAGGTCCATAGGATGCATAGGCACCGGTATCTCCGATAATTCTGACTTTGACAGCCAGGAGTTTTCCTTCTTTATCCGCCGCTGTTGTATAATCGATAAAAAACGGATGGCGTTTACCACTGGCGATAAAAGACTCATGTCTGTCATAGGTCATTCTTACGGGACGTCTTAGTTTTAGGGCGGCTAAACCCAGGAAACACTGGATCGTAATATCAAGTTTCCCCCCAAAGCCTCCTCCGGTTGCCGTTTGGATGATCCTGACCTTGTTCATCGGAATGCCCAACACACGAGCGACATCACGCCGATCATAATGGGGATTCTGTGTACAAACTTTTATAACGAGAATATCTCCGTCCATATAAGCGACACCGGCTTCGGTTTCAATGTAGCAATGTTCTATCCTCTGAGTTGTGTATTTTCTCGAAATAACGACTTCGGCCTGACTAAGGGCAGATTCCACATCCCCTCTTTTAATCTTACTTACCGTAAGAATGTTGCCGTTTTCGTGAATCGCCGGTGCAGCATCGTTCATGGCACTCAAAACGTCATAAACCGGAGGAAGTTCTTCTAAGTCCACTTTAATCAGTCCAAGGGCTTCTTTAGCACTTGTTTCACTTTCCGCTGCAACTAATGCCAAAGCATCCCCTTTAAAACGAACCTTATTTGTTAACGCGGGCTGATCTTTAACAATAATGCCGTAACC
>JAUZPJ010000305.1 GCA_030706025.1 Bacillota bacterium
GGAAAGGGATGTTTGGTATCACGAGGTCATTAAGAATACCTCGATCGTCTGCCCAGCGGAACCCATGGATGCGAATGATATGCTTTTCATTCTTTATACAAGCGGAACGACTGGAAAACCCAAAGGTGTGGTTCATACCGTAGGTGGTTATATGGTTGGGGTATCAACAACGCATGAGTGGGTATTTGACCTTAAAGAAGAAGATGTTTATTGGTGTACTGCGGATATCGGATGGATTACAGGACATAGTTATTTGGTATATGGACCCTTAGCAAACGGTGCCACGGTTTTTATGTATGAAGGAGCTCCGGATTACCCCGAAAAGGATCGGTATTGGGAAATCATTGAGAATTATAAGGTCACCATTTTATACACTGCACCGACTGCGATTCGAACGTTTATGAAATGGGGGGAGAGCTATCCTTTAAGCAGGGATCTTTCAAGTTTACGTCTTTTAGGTTCGGTCGGCGAACCGATTAACCCAGAAGCTTGGATGTGGTATTACAAATATATTGGGGGAGAACGATGTCCTATCGTCGATACTTGGTGGCAAACGGAAACGGGCATGATCATGATGGCACCAGTTCCGGGGATTACCCCCCTGAAGCCGGGATCGTGCACAATCCCATTTCCAGGCGTCCATATGGAAATAGTGGATCCTGCTGGCAATCCCGTCCCTAAAGGTGAGGGTGGTTATTTAGTGGCTCGCGAGCCTTGGCCAGCGATGCTTAAAACCGTATATGGTGATGACAAACGCTATGAGGACACCTATTGGAGCGATATTGCGGGTGCTTATTTCACCGGAGACGAAGCGAAATGGGATGAAGACGGTTATTTTTGGGTTATCGGACGCACGGATGATGTCATTAATGTTTCAGGGCATCGGATTGGAACGGCGGAAGTAGAAAGTGCATTGGTTGATCATTCATCGGTTGCAGAAGCAGCCTGTGTTGGGAGAACTCACGAAATAAAGGGCCAAGCAGTCTTTGCATTCGTCAGTATAAAAGAGGGAATCGAAATCGGCGATCAGCTCATTAATGAACTAAAAGCCCATGTCGTCCTAAAAATCGGTGCACTTGCACGACCGGATGACATTTTTCTGACAGCAGAGTTACCGAAGACACGAAGCGGAAAAATAATGAGGCGCCTTCTCAAGGATATCGCCGAGGGACGAACAATGGGGGATACCAGCACTCTCGCCGATGCAGCGGTCGTTAACTTCCTGAAGAAGAATATTGACGCCCAGAAGATCCAAGCAGCGCGGAATGCCTCCATAAAATTAGGGAGTAGGATTTCAATTCCTGACACCGCGATCTTTAATCGTTGTAAGGAAGAGTCTTATGAAGGGTATAGTTATACAGTATGGTATTCGACACCTCCAAAGGATGGATCGCGTCATCCTGTAACCCATTTCTACTGCTTTAAGTGGATAGAAAGGCTGAACTTGGTCGCCGAAGTTGCCTTGGCTATTTCAAATATCATGATCAACAATAATAATGCAGTCGAAGCGATATTCGGAGGCGGAACACCAGATTTTAGTCATGCTTTGATCAATGAGGGAAATATTAGGGATGATTTAGCAGAGGAAGGACAAATCTGTTTTTGTGGTTCGGCAGGTTAAGATTGAAATAATTAAAAGTTTGTTCCAAGTAAAAGAAAAGAGACCCGTTTTTTGTATAAATTAACTACAAAGAACGGGCCTTTTTACTTTTGGCGTTCCATTTAGTGTCCAACCACGACCATTTTAGTAATGCTCCTCATTTTCATAATAGCGTGTTCTTTCCAGAATTGTGAACATTATGTCCACGTTGGAATACCCAGCCTCATTGATCAATCGATAGACGGCTTGTGCAACCTGGTCCTGAATCTCTTGACCACGGTCAAACCAGGCAATTTCCACGAAAGGATATCCTTTGATCACGTCTCCGTCCATAACAAAGGTTGAGTGGATCACTTCGATTGTGAAAAAGTCCCTAGGAGATTGGGTAATCAATTCAAGCTCGTCGATTAGCTGCTTGCTTAGTTTACATACTGTTTCAGTCTCAAGTCCACGAATTTTAATTTGGGGCATTTCAAATTATCCCTCCGCAAGTTTTCGATATACTTAATCAAATGATTTAGTCTATTATGATGACCATTCTTCATAAATGCAAGGATTTTGTTAATTTAGTCAAGGAAGTCGTTGAATTAGTGGTATCTGAGGGGTTAATATAATTAATACGTAGATAAATGTAGAAGGAGTTTTTCTAATGTACAGTTTTAAGAACGACTACAGTGAAGGCGCTCATCCTCGATTACTTAACGCGTTGGTTGAAACAAACTTTGAGCAAGTTGAAGGCTATGGAGAGGATGGCTTTACACAAAAAGCAGTCGAACTATTGAAGCAAAGAATCGGGAGAAGCGATATTGATATTCACTTGCTCTCAGGTGGAACGCAAACAAATCTTACAGCAATTTCCGCTTTCTTGAGGCCTCATGAAGCCGTAATTTCTGCCAACACCGGCCATATTTTGGTGCATGAGACAGGTGCAATAGAGGCTACAGGGCATAAAATCATATCCATAGAAGTAGATGATGGAAAATTAAACTATATGCATATTAAGTCTGCCCTGGATTCACATACTGACGAACACATGGTAAAGCCAAAGTTGGTTTACATTTCTAATCCGACGGAAATAGGCTCAATATATTATAAGGACGAACTTGAACAAATAAGCCGGTTCTGCAAGGATAACAATCTCTATTTATTCATGGATGGTGCCAGATTGGGTTCGGCTTTGTGTTCAGAAGAGAATACTCTCGAATTATCTGATCTAGGAAAACTTGTCGATGCTTTTTATATTGGTGGAACCAAGAATGGAGCACTCGTGGGGGAAGCACTTGTGATCTGCAGTGATCCACTAAAGGAAGATTTCCGATTTTATATGAAACAAAAAGGAGCACTCCTCGCCAAAGGAAGACTCCTAGGTATACAGTTTATTGAGCTTTTCAAGGATAACCTATACTTTGATCTTGCAAAGCATGCTAATAAAATGGCAGGTTTGCTCAGGGATGAAATTAGCAATGCGGGCTTTCGGTTCTTGGTACACTCTCCTTCAAATCAGATTTTTCCTATACTTCCAGACCGATTGATCACCGAACTAGAAAAGAATTATTCCTTCCATGTATGGTCAAAGGTCGATGCGGATAACTCAGCTATTCGCCTTGTCACCTCCTGGGCAACGAAAGAGGAAGCAGTGTCAAGCTTTATTGCAGATATGAAAAATGAAATATTAACACTTTAATTGGGCATTCTAAGAATGTTTCCGGCAAAATGAATGAGGAGGAATGGCAAATGAGAAGACTGGCTGCAAGCATTTTGGCTTTGGCTTTGTTGGTTTTAAGTGCCGCGCCTGCCTTTGGGGCTGTTGATCAGGGTAAATTGAATGAGATTAAAGATCTGACTCAGCAAATGTACAGCATTAAAACTCAGATTATCAATAAGGAAGTTGAGGCCGGAATACTGGACAAAACAAAAGCCGAAAAAATCAAGAACGCCATGCAAGAACGTCAACAAAAATTTGAACAGGATATCGATAAAGGCGAATTTCATGGTTTTGGGCACAAAAAAGGCTGCGGTCGTAAACACTCTAATGATTCCCCCACTCCTCAAAAAACAGAGTAA
>JAUZPJ010000306.1 GCA_030706025.1 Bacillota bacterium
AGGCAAAGCCGTCACCTCGAGTTCTAATAGCATTCCCATATTCGGTCCGTAAACCGCCAGACCATTAACCACTCCTGCACTTGCTTCCGTCGGAACCTTTCGATCAGGGCGTGGGGCATATTGTCCAGTTGTCACTACCCATTCCATAATTTCTACATCCACCTGGGCCAACTGATCCGTCAAGGCGACCCCAGCGGCTAGCTGGACCATATTCACTGCCTCTCGTCCATTCGAAGCAAATTGCTTAATAACATCCAGCGCGTCTGGAGTAAAGGGTATTTCCATCTTATCGGCGGCCACACGAGCAATTTCCAAGATTTCATCTGGAAGCAGTCCCCGGAAATACACCTCCATACACCTTGAACGAATCGCGGGGGGAATTTGTTCCGGACTGCGTGTCGTCGCCCCCACAAGGCGAAAATCGGCGGGCAGACCGTTTTGAAAAATATCGTGAATGTGTTGCGGAATATTGGTATCTTCCGAACTATAATAAGCACTTTCGAGGGTCACTTTCCGATCCTCTAAGACTTTTAATAACTTGTTGATCTGGATAGGATGAAGTTCTCCAATCTCATCGATAAATAAAATTCCCCCGTGAGCTTTGGTAACGGCCCCTTGTTTGGGTTGGGGAATTCCAGCCATCCCCATAGCACCTGCCCCTTGGTAAATTGGATCATGTACCGAACCGATCAAAGGATCAGCAATCCCTCGTTCGTCAAAGCGTGCAGTTGCTCCATCAATTTCAGTAAAATGGGCCTTTTCTTTAAAAGGAGAAAGCGGGTTTTTTTTAGCTTCCTCTAATATTAACCGTGCTGCAGCTGTTTTACCAACACCGGGACTTCCATAAATTAATACATGTTGTGGATTAGGGCCGCACAAAGCTGCTCGCAATGCTTTGATCCCTTCCTTTTGCCCGATAATCTCATCAAAATGAACCGGACGAGTTCTTTCAGACAAAGGTGTGGATAAAGCAATTTTGCGCATTGTTTGTAACTTTTCTAGTTCCTTACGCGATTCTCGTTCAACTGAAACTTTATTTCCCTGTTGCGTTTTAAGCATTCCCCAAAAATAAAGGCCAATAACAATCGCGAAAATTAACTGAACAACCATAACTATTCCGTTGAGTCCGTTCATGCGCTCATTTCCTCCCTGTGGCTATCTTTCCTGAGTTAGTATTGCCACAACGTGAAAATTAAAACATCGACGGACAATATTGCCAATTTACTTACGCTCAATTGCTAAAAAACACCGAGACAGCTTAAATGCTATTCCGGTGTTTTTTAATCTTCAAGGTCATTAACCAAACGGTTAGGGGTTATTCGTGCTCGATTATGCAGATTCTTCCTTCTTGCCTTTTTTGACCTTATCTGCCATAACAAGAAGGGGTTCTTCCTTCTTCGAGATCACATCTTGAGTAATAACGCATTTCGAAACATCTGTACGCGAGGGCAAATCATACATTACATTGAGCATGATTTCCTCTACAATAGCTCTCAAACCACGTGCGCCCGTATTACGGCGTATGGCTTCACTAGCGATCGATGTGAGTGCTGCATCCTTGAACTCCAAGGTAATACCGTCGAGCTCCATCAACTTTTGATATTGCTTAACCAAAGCATTCTTGGGCTCTGTTAGGATACGAACCAAAGCAGGTTCGTCCAAGGCCTCAAGAGTTACAATGATAGGCAAACGTCCTACAAACTCGGGAATTAAGCCGAATTTTTGCAGATCCGCAGGCAGGATTCCTTTCAAGATTTCGCCAATTTTCATATCTTTTTTGTTTTGAATATTGGCACCAAAACCCATCGTCTTTTCCCCTGTCCGGTTTTGAATAAGCTTTTCAATTCCGTCAAAGGCCCCGCCAACGATAAAGAGGATATTCGTGGTATCCAACTGTATAAATTCTTGATGTGGATGTTTGCGGCCACCTTGAGGTGGTACACTGGCAACGGTTCCTTCTAAAATCTTCAGTAAAGCTTGCTGAACTCCCTCTCCAGATACATCACGAGTGATGGAGGGATTTTCGGATTTACGGGCAATCTTGTCAATTTCATCGATATAAACAATACCCTTTTCCGCCTTTTCTACGTCGTAATCAGCGGCTTGAATCAATTTAAGAAGGATGTTCTCTACGTCTTCCCCCACATAACCCGCTTCTGTGAGTGAAGTAGCATCCGCAATAGCAAAGGGAACATTAAGAACTTTAGCAAGAGTTGAGGCCAGTAACGTCTTTCCTGATCCCGTGGGTCCCAGCATAATGATATTTGACTTCTGCAATTCTACATCATCAATTTTCATACCTAGGTTAATCCGTTTGTAATGGTTGTAAACTGCTACGGATAGGGCTTTTTTCGCAGCCTCTTGACCAATGACATATTGGTCAATGACTGCTCGGATTTCTTTGGGTTTCAGAATATCTCCGATTTCTACGCCCAAATCGTCTGTCAGCTCTTCTTCAATGATCTCATTGCAAAGCTCAATACACTCATCACAAATGTAAACACCAGGACCGGCAACCAATTTTTTTACTTGCTCCTGAGTCTTACCGCAGAATGAACACTTTAGTTGGTTTTTGTCATCGGTATACTTTGCCATCCTCTCACCTCTATACCTCAGAATTTCCCTCACGTCGATGTCTTATGCGTTATGCTCTACTAAAAAGTTGACTGTCTTGTCGTTAATCAAGCTTTGTTTATAGAAGCCAAATTCTCCGCGCGCCATGAGGGTTTGTTTGAGTGTTGCTGGGTCTTGATTGTAACGCTCACCCAGTTTTTTGAACTCCTCATTTACTTCGTCTTCAGTGACCTCAATTCCTTCTAATTTAGCAATTGCTTCAATAACTAATTCTGTTTTTACACCTTCCACAGCCTGAGGGCGCAAACGCTCTTTAGCTTCTTCTTCCGTGGAACTGGTAAATTGATAATATTGCTCCATTGTTATTCCCTGCTGCGTGAAGTTACGACTTAAATCGTCGAGCATCACATTTACACGTTCATTGATCATAGCTTCTGGGATTTCAACGCTAGCATTATCAACCGCTTTAGAGATGATTGCTTTAACAAAATCTTGTTTTACCCTTTGTTCTGCGCTCTTAATCAGTTTATTCCGCAAGTCATTTTTCAATTCATCAAGAGTATCAAATTCACTGACATCTTTGGCAAATTCATCATCTAACGGTGAAAGTTCCTGGCGTTGAATTTTTTTAATATCGGTTTTAAAGACAGCCTCTTTTCCAGCAAGCTCTGCACTATGATATTCAGCCGGGAAGGTAACGTTGACATCAACATGTTGTCCGATTTCTGCCCCGATTAAACCTTCCTCAAAACCAGGAATAAACGTTCCCGAACCGATAACAAGTTCATAGTTCTCTGCTTTTCCGCCAACGAAAGCAACCCCATCAGTGAATCCCTCAAAGTCGATCGTTACAGTATCATCATTTTCAATCTTGCCAGCTTCAATCGGAACAAGGCGGGCATGTTGTTGCTGTTTGTTTTTCAATTCATTCATGACTTGTTCATCAGTAACCGTAGCGGCTTCCTGTTCAAGATTAAGTCCTTTATACTCTCCCAGTTCAACCTCTGGCTTAACAACGACTTTCGCTTTGAAGATCAGGTCTTTTCCCTCTTCAATTTGAACCAAATCCACTTCAGGACGATCCAC
>JAUZPJ010000307.1 GCA_030706025.1 Bacillota bacterium
CTTTGGCGTAGAGTTTTTAAAAGATCAGGTCGTAAGTACGGATTTTTCCCAAGAAGATAAAGTGATCAAAACCAAAAAGGGGAAGGAATTTACCGCTAAGGCTGTGATCATTGCCTGCGGCAGTGAGCCAAGGCTTTTGAATATCCCAGGCGAGAAACGGCTCCAAGGCAGTGGAGTAGCCTATTGCGCCACTTGTGATGCTGAATTCTTTGAAGGGGAAGATGTCGTTGTCATTGGCAGCGGCGACCAAGCCATCGAGGAAGGTATGTATATCACCAAGTTTGCGAATAAAGTAACGGTTATTGTGCTCCATGATGACGGAATCTTGGATTGCAATAAAGTCAGTGCTGAACGCGCGTTTCGTAACGAAAAGATAGAGTTTATCTGGAACTCTACAGTCGAAGAAGTATTAGGCGACGAAAGCGTCCAAGGGGTAAAAATCAAGAACATAAAAACAGGTGGTTCTTCAGAATTAGCTTGTCAGGGCGTTTTCTTCTTTGTCGGCATGGTTCCCTCTACGCAATATCTTAAAGAGAGCGGCGTCGAGATGGATAAGAGAGGATATATCCCCGTCAATGACTTGATGGAAACGAATCTAGAAGGCGTTTATGCGGTCGGAGATAATCGAGTGAAATACTTGAGACAAGTGGTCTCAGCAGCAGGGGATGGAGCTACGGCAGCAGTTGCAGCGGAGCGTTACATTGAGGAACTCGATGCCTTTAATAAGGATGTTCTTCACAGTGATAAAAAGGTTTTACTCGTATTCTTCAGTGCTTTAGTGAATGAAAGTCTAAAATTTTGTACCTTATTAGAAGAAATCAATCGAGACCTGGAAGAGCGCTATAAAATTGTTAAAGTTGATGTCGCTACTAAGAAAAACCTTGCTAAGAAATACAGTATTGAAAAAGCTCCCTCTGTTGTCATTTTAGAGAATGGCAAAGACATCGGACGTTTAGAAGGTACCATGGATAAAGAAATATTAAATGGTCAGTTACGTTAATCTTGTTTATCCTTTGTATGATTTAGGTGCTGCATAACTCAATTATGGTTAACTGCGGGTTTATGGGGGACCCGATACCAGTCCACACACTTTGTCTCCCACCTACATATATTGTATGGAGGTGGGAGAAATGTCGGATAATATAAAATTAACAAGTCCTGTTACTAGTTGTATGACTCGGATTAGCAGTGTTGAAGAGTATCTAAATGCCGTGGATGAAGCATACCAGAGGCTATGCTCCACGCCGAGAAGATGTGAATTATGGTACCGGGGGCAAAATCAGTTAAACCAGCCGGAAAATCCCCCCGCAAAACGCTGGGATCTAATACCCTCCATCGCTCGATCACCGTACAATCCCCTCATGGAAGTTATCTTTCTATCTAAATTCAAATCATACGCTATTCCTTTTGTGCAGGAGTTACCATCTTTCCCAATACCAAATGGTCGGGCCGCTTATTGGCACTGGCTCTTTATGATGCAGCACTATGGAGTGCCAACCCGAATCTTGGATTGGAGTCGTGATGCACTTACTGGTCTTTTCTTCGCATTGGATGGTCGGGGTGCAAATGATGAGGGAAAAGATGCCGCAGTTTGGATTCTTAATCCTGTTCGGCTTAATGAAGCGTTCTCTTTTCATAGCTTTGTTAAACCCGGCTATATCCCCAATGTTGATGAAGAAGTTGTCAATCTCTACTTCGGACCAAATGCCCAAATACTTGCCAATAAGAAACCTGCCGCAGTCATCGGCCCCTTGAACAATCCCCACATCGTAGCCCAAAAAGGAGTTTTCACCGTATTCCCCCATGTACGTGAGATTACCCCACTGAATCTTTTCCCAGACGCATCGGACTATCTTCTTGAGATATGTGTTGAAGCGAATAGTATTCCGTCAATATTAGAGCAACTTCAGCGTTATGGAGTGACACACTTTACGCTTTACCCAGATATCACTGAGGTTAAAAAGCAAATTAACCTTGAGGTTCGAGAGGAAAACCAAGTGCCTAATACAAGTTCTAATTAAAAAAAATAATACAAACATTTATTTAGCAAAAGAATTTGCCAAGTGGCAGAATTACAAAAGTCAGGGTTTTTTACCCTGACTTTTAGTTAATTGATGCTAGCAGGTAGAATTGCATCACTAAAGATAATTGTGGAACCTGCCGGTGCCGAAGATTTGACGAACTTGGTTATGCTATGGGCGTTTTTAGTCATGGTGATGACCCTCTAAATCTAACTTTGACAATACTCCTGCGTGGTCGGATGGCCATAGACCTGTTCTCGTTCTATCACTCTGGGATTCTCCAATTAATTCTGCTTCAATCGGTTTCCAGCCATTTCTAAACAATATATAGTCTATCCTTTCATTCAGGGTTGAAACTGCATTCAAAAGATTGGAGGCCTGGCAACAAGTAAACCCGGAGCCTTCGCCTACTTCGCTCCATACATCGCGAAATGATGATTTGATAAATATATTGTACGGAGTGCTGTTAGGAGTCGAATTCAAATCTCCCGTAATTATCAATGGTAAATTACAGTTGGCTGGATCATTAATTAACTCCGTTGCTTGAGCAGCCCTTGTCTCAGGATTAAACGGCTCCAAATGGGTATTTATCATCCTAAATATATGCCCGTCCAATTTAACATCGATAGCGGACCAACCCCGAAGAAATCCGTTAAAACTCGTTGTAAAATTGAATTCTTGTATATTGATTATCTTAAGTCTGTGTTCTTTTCGAATCAATATGACATCCCTGTCCATAAAAGTAATCTTGTTTCCGTAGCTGTCCAGAACGTTTTGCACATTTTGATTATTATTAAGAGCTGCTACTCCGTAATGTAACCCTCTTTCCTCTAACTCATTAAGCAATAATTCAACAAAGTCATAGATAACAATTGGAAAATAGGGTATCACAAGTTCCCATCGTTCTGCTTCTTGCAAACCGATAAGGTCAGGCTTTTTTGAGGCAATTTCTCTGGCAATTGCTTTAGCACGAACCGGAAATTTAGTCGCAAGAAATTGACGAAACACTTGTGTTACCGCGGCTAGCGTTAGTCCGCCTGCCAAGGGTGTTAAGTCTGCACCCAGATAGATATTCCAGGTTAAAAACGAGAGATGGAAATCATCTCTTCTTTCCATGTAAAAATTCACATCCTATCTTTATATCTGTATTACTATATGTGGAAATGGAAGAGAGATGGCTTCTTTATTAAAACAATTCTGGGGTAGCAATAAAAGATTACCTTTAGTTATGGTACGGTAGTAAATTTTAATATTTAAAATACCCGCGGAGCTAGCGTATCATTGCTTGCTTCGCGGGTATTTTTTGCACTCTTATTAAGTATGGCCCCACCTGGACCCGAGCTAAAACCATTTTCGATTGTCATGTCCATTAATGTTATTGAAGTTGATACGGTTACCCTTACCTTAGCGGATTCTCGCTGCCATTTCATTCATGAGCTTATACCATAATTCCTTGTTGTTACCACCCCTTGGACAAGCCTCGCACATTTCCTTACTTGCCATTTGGCAACTACACCCATTGCCTTGTTGCCGCTCCCAAGATTCTTCCGGTTCCCTTTTATTATCCCGTTTATCCTTCACTTTTTACACCCCCTGCCATTTTCTAAATCCCTATATTA
>JAUZPJ010000308.1 GCA_030706025.1 Bacillota bacterium
CGATATCTATGCCTTGACCGTTGGCTTAAAACTGTTGAGTGAGGGTACGGTCTTTGAAGATTCCCTCGGCAGCATCGCTAATAAAGTCTATAAGCAACTCTCTGGATACGCTAAAGCAATGGCTGATCAGCATACCGATGACCTAAACATCAGCTTTGAACAAGAGGAACTCAAATTTATTAATACCAGTGATTTGTTTAATCGCCGTGAATGCCCTTTTAGCTATTTTCTCAAGGAACCGCTACCCTGTGAGGTAACTTATCTCGAAAATGGAAAGGAGCTTACCTTGGCCGGGGTGTTAAAGTTGGCGAGGGTTGACGGTGGATTAAAATTCGATCGGATTGTTGTGCAGACTGATTGCAACACGCACGAGCTTGCTATCCAAGACATTTTATCAATTACCAAACATGACAAGTCATGAGCATTCCTAAGGAAAAATTAGATTGTATAATAAAATAGGCCCAATAGCTTTTCATTAACTGTACAGTTTAGGTGCTAATGGGGACTGCCCTAATCTGCAACACTTATTCCTTCTAGAGTTTGGCAGTACGCTTCGTTTATCTCGAGACTCCTGGCCCCTTGGATTATCTGCCCAAGGTAAGCCTTGGTTGGCCGGTGAACGCCTATTTGCGGAATAGCTTGGTACGTTATGGCCCGGCTTTCTCCCAAATTAACAATGGTTACTTCAACTTCATCCCGCTTGTAGCACGAAGGTGCACCTTCGTGAGTATCAAGTTTACTGAAATCCTGATCAGAAACGAAGTACAGCGCTCCCCAAACACTATTACCTTCGGCGGACTCAAGTCCGGCCACTCCACCACCACGACTTAAGCCGAAGCGTGGAAAACTCAATTTGTAATCATTGAGGCGAGCACGGGCCAAAAAGTGACTGTTTGGGCATCGGCTGTACATCTGGTCAATGTCTAGGTTAGACCCGTAGGCAAAGTATAACCTATGCGCTTCTGAACATTTTCTCAGCATATCATGCAAGTCAAGGTCCAAAACTTGGCGCCGTTCAGGATTTGTGTAAAACCGTTTCCTGTAGAATGCTAGACCGGCATCTCTGCTGTCAGGGCGAATCAGATTGGAGTCGAGAAGCGACTGAATCCCGGATTCGACTTGGCCGGCAGTTAGGTTCGCCCGTTTCGCCAGTTCCTCCGGGATCATCCCATTGTGAGCCTCACGGATAACAGCAAGTATTATTTGCTCAGTTGTAAGTGTTGTGGACTCATTTTTCTTTGTGCTTTCAGGTTGGGTGGCTGCCAGCGGGCGGGAGCGGTCGCTAACACAGATTTCCCGTTCCACCCTATATTGCTCAAGCACTTCCAATTGGTTAAACACTGTTGAACCGTATAATACAGTAAGCACAAGCTTCCCCCTAAACTCCATTTTCCTACACCGATTGTGGAAAAGCTGCCGGATACTGTCCTTAAGTTCATAGAATTCCACCCATTTTGGATGTACTTCGGGCAAAAACTTCGCTGCAAGTTCTATAAGCCCAGGATCTTTGCGGATGTATAAGCCAATCATGACCATTGCATCATCTAGCATAGTATCTGGATCTGGGATCCAGGAAACTTTTGAAAACTCAGGTTCCTCCTCAGAACGGTATACCGCATTAGGAACCATGACCCAGGCCGCCCGGCTATTTTCCGAAAGAAATAGATCATACTCAGGTCTAATCCCATCATGATAAGTATCTGAGACCCCGAATAAGATTTGAGCAGTTAGCGAGGACATAAGACCACTCCTTTTTTAATTAATCCATTTGTTCTGCATCCTTTAGTTTTTGGCTGAACCTATATTATTTCGACAATGTAGTTTCTTCATGTAAGCCCGCCAGTCACCGTCGGGTACCAACTCCCCAATCCTATCAAGCTTCTCGGGGTTGGCCCAGACATAGATGTATGCCAGTACTCTGCTGCAATCCGTCATGACAACCTCCTGCACGATCCGTTCGTACAGGTTTCGCCTATCTCCCGGCCCAATGTACCCTTCTAACCGATCTAGGGCTTTTAAGGCGGGCTCTGCCTCTTTTAACTCCAACAACTCCCCAATAATCTTTTGTTCAGAATCAGAGTCGATCACTGCTGGGTAACCATACGGCAGGTGGTATAACTGTCCTACGGTTTTAGCCGCTTTACAGTCAACGACATAAGGCTTTACAACCCGGTGGTTGCTAAGCCCACTCAGTAAAGTACCGTAAACAAAGACTTTGTTTACCATTTCCGCACCTCCTCGTTAATCTAATTAAATGATAACACCTTCTCCAACAATAAAACGGCACCACTGGTGCCATTATTAGCCCTCTATTTCAGCGCAACGTACTAAACTAGCTCGAAATATCGTCCTTATTTCATCACCGGTCTTAAGTCTAAAAAACCAGTCACCATCTTCCCTATCCCAATAATGAACAACTGTTCCCTCAAGTCTAATTTCCTGCCCGTCTTCCAGAATCACTACAAAAACCTTTAATCCGGAGCTTTTGTAGGCATGGTTAATAATATCTTGGGTTTTCCATTCGCTTTCCCTAATGTTCCTTGTTACAGAACCTTTGGAATACCTATCTATGTCTATCCCGTTTACTTTCAACCTTTCACGTGCATAGTCAGTGAGCTGGGAACAAGTCACTTCGCCAAGATAATGTAATATGTCGTGTGCAGGATCGTCTTCTGTCAGCATATCAATATGGCGATACAGCTGAAACAGCTGCAACAAGTTGAAGGCCGCAAAGACGGGATGTGAACTCGAAAAAAACTTTCTTTTTCCTCCGTGTTTGCGAGTTTCCTCGATTTGAACATTAAAACCGCCCGGCAGCTCTATCCCATTTTGAAGTAGACGCATATCTTCCCTGATTTGACTCTCACCAACAAGCAAGCGCCGTCCTAATTCCTCATCCGACACAGCGTCTGACTGGATGATTTTCAGTATTTCTAGGCATCGAAAGGTTTGATCTTCCAAAATTATTCTCGGAACATCGCGAATCGGGCTTACATCCAAATAAGCCTTTAGAACCATAGCATCCCAGAAACTGTGCAAGTGCCTTAATGCTTTGGAACGCCCGGTAAATTTGGGGAACTTTTCGGTTAAGAATCGATAAATTTCTTCCTTCACTTCAGATGGATCTATTTCTTTTGGGGAACATAGACCCTGACCAATGAAATCTAACAACTTATTCATCGTTGCCAGTGTAGGATTCTTCTCGGAAATATGTATTTTTACTTTGAAGATTTCAACCAATTGTACTAAATTCATCATCATCCCCCGCTACATTGTGTTATTTTGCTTATCTTTTCAGATTGCCACCACCTTCCTGCAGCTTTACTTCCTCCCGAAAAAGGGGAAAGCGGAGATTAACTCCGCCGTCCCACTATTCAACAACCTCGCTCCGCTCACTACAAGCCCGCGCCAGAGCACCAAGCTGTTTCAATTTATCTATTACCTCTAAGAATCTTTTTCGGTCCGAAAGAGAAAAACCCCGATCAGTAACTTGGTCCGGGAATTTGTGAAGCCAGCAGCTACCGGCTTTTTTGGCGTCCGTACGGTGTAGTTTCCCACAGCACCCTGCCCTTTGTTATCAAATTCTGCATAAATTACTAGTTTAATGCGTTGTGCCACATCGAAAAACAC
>JAUZPJ010000309.1 GCA_030706025.1 Bacillota bacterium
CACCGTACCTTCAAGTGTAACGGTCGGGTCGTTTTGTGTGCGAGGAGAAAATGTCGTGCTTGGGGAAAATGTCGTCGTAGGAGTAGGCTGTGTTATTTGCGAAGGTGCTCGACTCGGGGCAGGAAGTGTGCTCGGGAATTATGTCACGGTTGGGGCGGGAGGAACGATTGGTGCCCGGACTTGCATAGGGGATCACACGACAATTTACCCACAAGCTGAGCTTGGAGAAGACGGTTTTTTCGGCAGCAATTCTTCGCTTGGACGATTACCTAAAGCGGCTGCGACGAGTACGGTTAAAGCACATGCGGATTTGCCTCCCCTGAGGATGGGAAATGGATGTACGGTTGGGTGCTCTGCCGTGTTGTATGCCGGGACGAGCTACGCTGACAAGGCCTTTGTTGGAGACGGGGCTGTGGTACGGGAACGATGTTCGATCGGCCAGAATGTGGTCATTGGCAGCGGGGTAGCCGTAGAAAATGATACAAAGATCGGTGCGTTTACCAAAATCCAGACGGGGTCTTATATCACAGCATACATGGAGATCGAAGAGCGGGTTTTTATTGCTCCTATGGTTACAACCACGAATGATAATTATATGGGACGTACTGAAAAACGGTTTGAATCAATTAAAGGTGCGACCATTCAACGTGGGGCTCGTGTTGGGGGTGGGTCTATCCTGTTGCCAGGTGTGAAAGTTGCTCCGGAGACCTTTGTGGCTGCAGGGGCACTAGTTACCAAGGATACTAAGGATAAACGTGTGGTTAAAGGATTTCCGGCAAGAGACGTACGGGAGGTTCCGGAGGAAGAACTTATATTTTGAGAGAAAGGGAAGATTAAGATGAGTATTCCGCTGTTAGATCTTAAGGCTCAGTATTTGACCATCAAAGAGGAAATTGATCAAGCCATTCTAAACGTGCTGGACTCTTCTAAGTTTATTCTTGGTCCGGAAATGAAGGCTTTAGAAGAGGAAATTGCCGCTTACTGTGGGACTAAGGATGCTGTGGCAGTGGGTAATGGTACGGATGCTTTGGTTCTCACGCTGAAGGCTTTTGGCATTGGGCCGGGGGATGAAGTGATTACGACTCCCTTTACGTTTTTTGCGTCGGCTGAGACGATTGCTCATGTTGGGGCAACACCGGTCTTCGTGGATATTGACCCTGTGACACTAAACATGGATCTGACTCAACTTGAGGATAAAATAACGTCCAAAACGAAAGCGATTATTCCCGTACATATTTTTGGCCAGATGGTTGATGTTGAGCGAGTGATGGAAATTGCCGCCCGTCACGACTTAAAGGTTATTGAGGATGCTGCTCAAGCGATTGGGTCGGAATATCGGGGGAAAAGGGCTGGTTCGATTGGACATGCTGGAACGTTTAGCTTTTTCCCAACTAAAAATTTAGGGGCTTATGGGGATGCTGGGATGATTGTTACTAATGATGAACACCTGGCTTCGCAACTGCGTATGCTCCGTTTTCACGGGTGTAAAACGAAATATTATCATGATGAAATTGGTTATAACACTCGCCTCGATGAGATTCAAGCTGCGATTTTAAGAGTTAAGTTACGATATCTCGATCAATGGAACCAAGGTCGTCGAGATAAGGCTAAGGTTTATGATGAACTCTTGGCTGATACTGAACTTAAACTACCGGGCCGCGATCCCTTAGCAACGCCGATCTATCATTTATATGTTCTCCGGACGGAGGAACGTAAAGCTCTCATGGAGCGTTTAACAGCCGGTGGGGTAGCTAACGCTATCTATTATCCCGTTCCGCTTCATTTACAAAAGGCTTTTCGTGCCCTCGGCTACAAAGTGGGAGATTTCCCTGTTGCTGAAAAGGCCTGTGAACAAGCCCTGGCAATACCGTGTTACCCTGAATTAAGCCTTGAACAACAACGAGAGATTGCGACTTTGGTTAAAGGTTAGGCAAAACAAGGAGGAGAAAGATGTTCTGGAACACAGGGATTACTCGCACAAATTCAAATAAATTGCTGCTCATAATCGCTGTAATGCTATCCGCAATGCTCCTGCCCTCGTTTGAAATACGTTCAAGTTTGCCGCGTGTTCGTTTAGATGATGCGCTTATTTTTGGAGTATTTGCCCTTAACTTGCTTCTCGGATTAATACGCCGGGCGCACCCGGTGGATGACTTTGGGTTGTCATACAAAGAGGGGCATAGCAGGGGCCTAAGGGTAATCAATAGAGTTTTCCTGCTTTTTATTGCCTCTTTCATTGTTTCGAATGTGTTTGCAGGTGTTTTTTTGAAGATACCCTTTGGAGTTCGAGACGTTATGGAAGTGGTCACGCTTGCTAAATATTACTTAGCAATGACCCTTGCCCTTTCATTGGATTTACACGAGGGCGAGTTTATGAGCCTAAGGAGTTCGTTTATAGTTGGGTTGGGCATTATTATGGTGCTTTCGTGGGGGCAATTTTTGAATCTGGCCAACATGAATGCCTGGCTTACACCCTTTTTTGCCCAGTCTCACTTGGATAACCTTGTAAATGCCAACCCTCCTCGTGTCTTGGGAACCTTCGATAATCCTAATGTTATGGGTATCGTGTCTGTAATGAGTATGGCATTTTTTGCGACCTGGTTTTATTTCCAGAGGAATGAGCGCGCCAAGGCTGCAATTCTTTTCGCAGCAACAGGTCTAACGATAAAACTTACTTTCTTGACGATTTCGCGCACTGCCCTTTTAGCAACAGCAGTAGTGCTTACCTTCTTGAGTCTCTGGGCCATGTTTAAATTCCACTGGAAAAAGGACATTCTTTTAAAAGTAGGTCTTTTGTTTATTTTAACGATGACAATATTCCTCACATCGCCGCGTGACTTCACAGCTCGTATAAGTGAAGCAACTGACATTAAGACCAGTACATCTGCCCAAGGACACATTTTACGGGCGGGGAGCGCCTTTGTATTTATCAAAGAGTCCCCAATTTTAGGTTGGGGTACGGCAAAAGACACAATGACGACTCTGGTCGATGATGAGTATGCCTTAATAACTCGTCGCTATGGAGTTATTGGGTTGGCTTTTTATCTGTGGCTATTTATCCGACCGGCAATAGCAGCAATGCGTAGGGCAAGATTATTGAATTCCTATGGCTTTGAAGCCGGAATACGGGAAGGTAAGGCTCTTCTTTCCATTGCTTTTGTGGCAGCTACGCTGGCGATCCTTGTTTATAATATTACCGCGGGGGCCTTCTACAATCTTCAGTTAATGACCCTGGTAGCTCTTTTCATGGGTCTAATTTACAGAACAGAAGGGGAAAGCGATTGAAAGTTTGTATCTTAACCACAGCACATTCGCCCTTTGATGAGCGCATTTTTCATAAGGAAGGCAAAAGCTTATTAGCAGCGGGCTATGATGTGGTCATCGTGGCTCCTCATGAAAAGTCTGAATTCAAAGAAGGTATTCGAATCAAAGCGGTCACACCACTCTCATCGAGGGTGGATCGAATTTTTCGACTCAAAGATATATACCGGGCTGCACTGCAGGAGAAGGCGGATATTTATCACTTTCACGACCCGGATTTGATTCCAGTGGCGCTCCGGTTGAGCCGTAAGCATCATAAACCTGTGGTTTACGACGTCCATGAATATTACGGAGATAGTCTCTTAACG
>JAUZPJ010000031.1 GCA_030706025.1 Bacillota bacterium
ATAAAACGATTAGTATAAGACCTGTGTTCACTTTTATCAACCTTTCTCATGATTTACTCATTATATTAATAAAAGTGAACTGTATTTTCTTATCCTAAATTGAGGTCGTTTTATCCTAATTACGCCGTTTTCTATACCAAATAGGGTTTAACCCTTCAATCTTAATGGTAATATCAGTTGCCCAAAAGTGTGAGAATGGGTTTGACACTTATCCGTGTATGTTCTGCGTTCACATGTTAATTTAAGTTATTAAGTTACATACCAAGCGTATCAAATTTACGAAGAACTATTGTCAAACCTTGTTTTTGCAACGTTTGGTATCTTACCACACTAAAAAACCAGCTCTCCTGGTTTATAACCGGCAGGCAATTCCTCTTCATTTAAAAATTTGAAATTGTCATCACGCAGTATGGGTAAAAATACTTCGTAGGGTATCCTGGGAAACTCACAGGTATAATTACTAGATCCGACCCACCTGCCCTCATTGCCACTAAAATTCAAGCCCCTGGCAAATTTTGTATAGTTTGAGCAATCATGAACTGCTAAATCCCAGCTTTCTTCAACGGCCATTTTCATGAATTTCAGAGTTAATTCCCTACTCCAGATCGGAGAAATATAGCCATGTCTTAAGATATACATATTTTCCCCGTAATAATTGTCTATGTTGTTGGCATTTAAGTGCAATTCTGCACAGTTGATAAAATCGAGTTTTGTCTCTAAGATCGCTTGCTTCTTCTTGAAAAAAGTTTCGAAGAACTCAGGAGTCATTGGTGTTTCGATACCTACATTTTTAATATACTTTTTCGCTATTGCAATAAGTTTAATCACTTTGTCCGAACAATTTGAGGCACCCAAGTTGAAACGCAACTCGTCAAGACCAGCTTCACCTAAAGCTTTCAACGTCTCTTCTGTAGCTAAAGTGCCATTCGTATAGAGATGTTGATGAATCCCTGCATCACTGAATTTCTTAATAATCGGATAGTATTTTTCAATTTCCATGAATGGCTCTAAATAAACGTAGGAAATGCCCGTTGGCTTCTGTTGGATGGAAAGAAGTAAATCAATGTCCTTCTCATAAAATTTTGTGTCTCCGATTTCCCACATACCTTCGCCAACCGGAGCAATATCATCCAGTTCTCCATAATGATAGCAGAACTTACACTCTAAGTTACATTTGTTCGTTTTCCTGATGGCACTCAAACCGGTTCCCAACAGACAAGAACGACATCCTTTGGGGAATTTGCTTTCATTTCCCACAAAGAAAGTTCTATTCTCCAAAGTTTTCAAGCCTCTGATTTCAGACATTAACATATCATTTCTATGATCGATGGCAGCCTCAATTTGGGCAAAGGTAGCGTAAATGATCTCTTGTTGTTTTGCCATGACTTCCTCTTCCTCTGGCAATATTGCAAAGAATTCAAACCAAAACAACGCATCTTTCTTGGAAATTTTCATAACATGTCCTCCTCGTATAATTAATTCTACTAAAGATTCGATTCCAAAAGACATACGCACTACACATGGTGAAGGCGAGGGGATTTGCACCCCTTTATCGAAGAGTTGCCACAAAAGCAACTGTGTGTGTATTCCACAACAGTAAAATGCTCAGATAGTTCTACTACTAATGAGGGGTAGTCTGGTGACCTTGCTCTCCGAAGTTTATACTTTCTGACAGTACAAAAAATGTCTCCCCACTCTACTCTATAAGTCTAAGGAAACATATATATTTTTAACGGAAACACTAGATATAGCGTTGCTATCACTTACTTGCACTACATCTAGGTGGTGTGTTTTCTTTGCAGGAGAACTACCGTCTCAACGTGCTGCGTCCACGGAAACATATCCACTGGCTGGGCACTCCCAACCATATACCCTCCTTGGGCAAGTACCCCAAGATCCCGTGCCAAGGTTCCTGGATCGCAGGAGACATAGATGATGCGCTTAGGCCTTAGGGTTAACAAGCGTTTTACAACTTCTGGATGCATACCCGCTCGTGGTGGATCTAAGACCACCACATCTGGTTGTTCCTCAATTGTCATCATTTGAGATTCGACTTTACCCTTCAGAAATTCGACGTGATCAGACACTTGGTTAATGACGGCATTCCGCATTGCATCTTTAACCGCAAACGGATTTTCCTCAATACCGGTTACTTTTCTAGTCTTTTGTGCTAATGCTATGGTTAATGTTCCAATCCCAGAATAAAGATCCCATACGACTTCGTTTCCTGTCAGACCGGCCTCTTCTAAAACGCAGGAGTAGAGTACATCCGTTTGAAGTGGATTGACTTGCAGAAAGGATAGGGGGGAGACTTCAAAGGTTAAATCGAGAATCGTTTGACTAAATGTTTCATCTCCCCAAGCTAGTTTCAAACCCTCTTTCGAATCCATCCCCCAAACAGAACGGATGCCATCTTGAGAAAGAACTTTAAAAAACTCAGGATCGTTTTCTAATGATAAACTATTCGCAGAAGATCCCTCCAGCAATACTAGACCTTCTCCTTTTCTGTTCTCACGAAAGGTTATGGTATGTATTTTAGGATACCTATCAGCTAAAAACCCTTGAACTAATCGAATCCAGCGATTCATGCGTTCACTGATCAGGAGACAATCTTGAAAGTCGACAAGTGTTTTGGACTTTTCCCTGTAATATCCCAATTCACCAGACCCTTCACGGTGCAGACGTACTTTATTGCGATAACGCCACGGGTGCTCCATTCCGATCGTTGGTTTGACGTCAACGTCGAGTTTTCCTATTCTAATCAGTGCATCCTTGACCCAGTGTTGTTTCCATAAGAGTGTCTCAGCGTAGGTTGTATGCTGAAGCTGGCAACCTCCACATCCTTCATAGACAGAGCAAGGGGCATCGCAGCGTTCGAAAGATCGGTTAATAATCCTTACCAATCGCGCTCTTTGATACTTCTTTTTTGCATCTTCCACTTCGACTTCTCCAAGTTCACCCGGAAGAAGTCCTGGTACAAAGGTCGCGATACCATCTACATATCCCACCCCAGAGCCATCTGATAGAAGACGGAGACATTCCACTTCTAGATTTGTATTTTTGTTCTGTGTAGCGTGATAATCGTTCTTTAACGTTTTATTCATGTATTCTCCTTTATCTATCGCTGGATTAATAACGCTGCAGCCATTAATCCATTCCAAGTTCCATGAGCCACAATCGCTGGCCAAATGCTTGAAGAGCGTTCATATAACCAAGTTAGAATGACACCACCGATAAATAAGGGCAGCAACCTGACAATGTCGAAATGAAGGGTCGCGAAGAAAAGTCCTGTTAGTAACATTCCTTTGCTTCTCCCTAGGGCCCTACGTAACGGTGGGTATATCAATCCTCGGAAAAGCATCTCTTCCTTAATCGGTGCAATAATGCTTCCAAGTACTGCGAGTAGACCAAACTCCCAATAGTTTGCCCCATTGACCGCTTCCGCAAAACTCTGGGGGGGAGGAGTGCCCAACAAATGTGTTAATAGATTTCCTAATAGTCCGATGCCTAAAAACAAGAGAAGACCCATGATAAATCCCAAGACAACAAAACGCTTGTGTGGCTTGACAAAGCCCAATTCCGAAAATGGTCTGTGTATAAGACGAAGAAAGATCCAGATTACGATAAAATATAGCAACACTTCACCGACGCCCACCCCGATGAAGTTTAAAATTCCCCGTGTTGAATCCAAACCCTTCGGGGTTTCTAACCATCCAAGCGGATATTCGATTAATGTTACAAGCGCTATCAGAAAAAACCCTTGCCAAATATTCCAGACTGGCTTTCGCGGTGGAATCCGGAGGTCAACCTTTTTGCCCATCTATTCTTCCTCAATCCCCTATACTTTTCTATCGAATACAAAGATCTCTTAAAGTTTCTTTCTTCCTAATTATTTTATCGGTTTAACATAACCTTGTCCATTTCTTGTAGTTTCTTTTTCGATCATAATACTATGAATATCACAAGTAAAAGCAGGAATTTGGTTTAATCCAAAAATCCTGCTTTTGTTCGTCACAATCTCTTATAGGTTTGCTGCCACAAAAAAATCCTAAACCATCGCCTCAATAATGGCAGACGCCATCTCTCGAGTACCAGCCTTCCCGCCTAAATCCGGAGTGATATAATCCCTTTGCAGCAATACATGTTCAATCCCTTTTTCAACCCTTTTGGCTTCTTCCGTAAAACCGAGATATTTAAGCATTTCCACACCTGAGAGAATCATAGCCAGTGGATTAGCCAAATTCTGACCGGCAATTTGAGGTGCGCTGCCGTGAACAGCCTCGAAGACAGCACCCATTTCCCCGATATTCGCTCCTGGGGCAACACCTAAACCGCCGACTAACCCGGCGACAAGATCTGAAACAATGTCCCCGTAGAGATTGGGCAGTACTAAGACGTCATATTGCTCAGGTGTTTGCACTAAATTCATGCACATAGCATCAACAATTCGATCATCGCACTCAATATCTGGGTAGTCCTTAGCAACTGATCTTACGCTTTCAAGAAAAAGTCCATCGCTTAATTTCATGATATTGGCTTTATGAACAATTGTTACTCGTTTACGGCCTTCTTTACGGGCTAAATCAAAAGCATATCTCCCGATACGTTCCGATGCTTCACGAGTAATGACCTTGATACTTTCCGCAGCATTCCGCCCAACCATGTGCTCTATTCCAGCATAGAGGTCCTCAGTATTTTCCCGAACAACGACAATATCCACGTTAGAATATCGAGAAGGGACGTTCGGTAAATTGCGCAAATGCCTTACATTGGCATAAAGCTGCAATTGTTGACGCAAGGCAACATTGACACTGCGGAATCCTTTCCCTACAGGAGTTGTGATGGGTCCTTTAATAGCAACCTTATTGCTTCGAACGGTTTCAAGGACATGCTCCGGCAAAGGGGTTCCATATTTCGCAATACATGCTTCTCCTGCTTCTACGATTTCCCAATCAATTGGAGCGCCACTTGCCGTGATCACTTTCTGTGTAGCACTGCTGACCTCTGGCCCAATCCCATCTCCCGGGATCAATGTAACTTTAATAGTCATATGAGCAGTTCTTCCTTTCGCGGCCTCATTAATGGCGTGAGTACTCACCCACTAACGCTGCCGTTGCTTTAACATATCCCCATAAATGTAGGCTAGTTCCTTGTCAAAGAGCGAACGTTTCATGTCGACGGCCATTGCTCTGACCCGCACCAACATTTCTTCAGCGTCTCCATCCGACATCTCTTTGCCGTATTCATGGCGAAACTTTGCCTTAATAGCGGCTGTTCCCGAATGTTTTCCAATCACAATTTGACGTTCAAGCCCTACATCCTCTGGACTAAATGCCTCGTAAGTATTAGGATTCTTTAACGCCCCATCAGCGTGAATACCTGACTCATGGGCAAACATATTACTTCCCACAATTGACTTCCACGGAGGTAACATCCGACCCGAAGCCCTGGCAACATATTCGGAAAGCTCAACGAATCGTTCTGTGACAAAATTTAAATCCGTATCTAATAAGTGCTTTAAGGCCATGACTACTTCCTCTAATGCTGCATTGCCAGCCCGTTCTCCTAAGCCGTTTACCGTTACTCCTACATGCGTCGCACCAGCCTTAACTCCTGCAAGAGCATTGGCTGTTGCCATACCAAAATCATCATGTGTATGCATCTCGATATCAAGACCCGTTTTTTCGATGAGTGTTTTAATGCGATCATAGGTTGTGAAGGGATCTAAGATTCCAACAGTATCGCAATAACGCAGACGATTAGCACCAGCCTTCTTGGCTTCCCTCGCAAATTGCACGAGGAAATCCATGTCTGTTCGTGAAGCGTCTTCTGCATTGACGGAAATATACAGACCTTGGCTCTTAGCGAAGGTCGTAGCCTTGATCATCCGTTCCAGAACATCCTCGCGTGTCGTCATGAGTTTATGCTCAATATGAATATCTGAAGTTGAAATAGAAATTGCAACGGCATCTACTCCACAAGCCAAAGAAGTCTCAATATCTGAAACTACCGCGCGATTCCAGCCCATAATACTTGCTTTAAGACCTAATTTTACAATATCACTAATGGCTTTTTTTTCGTCTCCACCCATGACCGGGACCCCAGCTTCAATTTGTTGCACACCCACTTCATCGAGCAACCGAGCGATGCGCAATTTTTCTTGATTAGCAAAGACAACGCCAGCCGTTTGTTCCCCATCACGTAACGTGGTATCTACTATCGTTAAATGTCTCATCTGACACACCCCTCTTCTTTCATTCATAAATGTAATATAGCATAGGAACAACATTTACTACCTATAGTAACATAATACCCCTTAGGTTTGAAGGATGACTGTTGCCTTATACTGTATACTTCTAATAATTAAGTAGGATTATGCACGTTTTGAGCGGCACTCTCAATCGATAACAGTAAAATGACCTAACCTCGGCAAAATTGAACGCCAAGGTTAGGCCACTTTCACTACATTATCAAATTATGATAACTTTTGCTTAAGCAGCTGATTGACAAGCCCTGGGTTCGCCTGTCCCTTGGTAGCTTTCATGATCTGTCCGACTAAGAACCCTATCGCCCGATCCTTTCCTGCTCGATAATCCTCCACAGATTGGGGATTTGCAGCAATTATACTATCAATAATACCTAAGAGTGCACCTTCATCACTAATCTGAGCAAGTCCTTTTTCCTTGACAATAATCTTAGCATCTTTACCCGTGCTATACATTTCTTCCAGCACACTCTTGGCAATCTTACCGCTAATGGTTCCTTTGTCTATGAGCTCGAGTAGTTCTGCCAATTGTTTAGCCGAAATTGGAGAATCCGCCACGCTGCATTGGTTCGAGTTCAATAAGCGAGTGACATCTCCCATCACCCAGTTTGCCAGCGTCTTGGCATCACTGTAGTAAGACAAAGCCGTGTCAAAGTAGTCCGCCATGGCCTTTCCGGAAGTAATCACACCGGCATCGTAGGCAGAGAGTCCCAACCCCTGCAGTCGTGCGCGACGTGCCACGGGAAGCTCGGGAAGAGTTTTACGGATCCCTTCAACCCATTCCTGATCGATCACTAAAGGGGCTAGGTCAGGTTCAGGGAAATAGCGGTAATCATGGGCTTCTTCTTTGGAGCGAAGGGTCAAGGTTATCCCTTTACCTTCATCCCAAGTACGAGTTTCCTGAACTACGTTCTCGCCTGCATCTAACACTCGGGCTTGTCGTGCCACTTCATACTCTAAGCACCGCCGGACAGAACTAAAGGAATTCAAATTCTTCGTTTCTGTACGGATTCCGAAAGTTGTCGCTCCAATAGGACGTAATGAGACATTGACATCAAAACGAACGGAGCCTTGTTCCATACGGCAATCTGACACTTCTGTATATTCTAGAATCTGGACTAGTTGTTCGAGATAGGCAAGGACTTCTGGGATTGAACGCATATCCGGCTCGGAAACGATTTCCAACAGCGGCACTCCGGCTCGGTTATAGTCTACAGAAGACTCGTACGAGGTCGTGATGGTTTCCCCGCTATGTACGAGTTTACCGGCATCTTCCTCCATGTGGGCCCGTGTAATCCCGATCCATTTCTTCTCCCCATCGACTTCTATCTCCAAACCGCCCTTACCGCAGATCGGCAGATCAAATTGCGATGTTTGATAGTCTTTTGTTAAATCCGGGTAAAAGTAGTTCTTGCGGTCGAACTTGGAAAACTCTGCAATCTCACAATTCAACGCTAGCCCTGCCTTGATCGCATAGTTAACAACTTCGCGATTCAGAACCGGAAGAGTTCCGGGCAACCCCAAACATACTGGGCAAACATGGGTGTTTTGTTCTCCCCCAAATTCGGTAGTACATCCACAGAAAATCTTTGTTTTGGTTTGAAGTTCAACATGAACCTCCAAACCACAGACCATTTCGTATTTATCAGCGATTACCACGCGCAAGCACCTCCCCTAGATTTGGTTTTAACGTGTGATAATTCGTATTTTGCTCGAAAGTATAAGCTATTCGATATAACGTCCCTTCCGCAAAGGCTTTACCCATTAACTGCATCCCGATCGGCAAACCATTGACAAATCCTGCGGGGATAGAAATAGCAGGGATGCCAGCCAGGTTGACTGGAACAGTCGTAACATCCGATAAGTACATCGCCAGCGGATTCGCGGATTTTTCCCCAAATTTAAAGGCTGGAGTCGGTGCCGTTGGGGAAAGCAAAACATCGTACTTTTCAAACGCTTTGTCAAAATCCTGCTTAATCAGGGTTCGGACTTTTTGAGCCTTGAGATAATAGGCATCATAATAACCAGAACTTAAAGCATAGGTTCCGAGCATAATCCTTCTTTTTACCTCTGGCCCAAATCCCTTAGCCCGAGTCGTTTTAAACATACCTAAAACGTCAGCCGCCTCTGCCCGATAACCATAGCGCACACCATCATAACGAGCAAGGTTAGAACTCGCTTCGGCTGTAGCAATTAGATAATATGAGGGGATAGCGTACTCCGTGTGAGGCAGAGAGCACTCCTCGACTTCAGCGCCTAAATCAATAAGGGTTTGAATCCCAGCTTGGATCCCCTTGGCAACGTCCGAATCGATCCCCTCACCATAATATTCACGGGGAATCCCTATCTTTAAGCCTTTTATATCGTTGACCAGAAACTTAGTATAATCCGGTTTTTCATACGGAACAGACGTTGAGTCCTTCAGATCATGGCCTGCAATCGCATTCATCACCAGGGCATTATCCCGCACAGTTTTTGTCAACGGCCCAATCTGATCGAGCGAGGATGCGTATGCCACAAGGCCAAACCGTGAAACAGCACCGTAAGTGGGCTTCATACCGACGACCCCGCAAAAAGCGGCCGGTTGACGGATGGATCCCCCTGTATCCGAGCCGAGGGTGAAAGCGGCTTCATCTGCTGCTACGGATACTGCGGATCCCCCCGAAGATCCTCCTGGCACACATTCCAGATTCCAGGGATTTCGAGTCTTGGCAAAATTGGAATTCTCAGTTGAGGAACCCATGGCAAACTCATCCATATTCAGTTTGCCTAGTAGAATTGTTCCCGCAGCTCGAAGACGGTCCGTCACTGTTGCATTATAAGGTGGAATAAAATTATCCAACATCTTAGAAGCGCAGCTTGTGCGAACCCCTTCAGTGCACATGTTATCCTTCAAAGCCATTGGAATACCACCCAAGGTTCCTATATCCTCTCCCTGAGCAATCTTTCGGTCAAACTCTGCGGCTTGAGCTAAAGCCTGATCTTCTAAAATCGTTAAATATGCTTGCAAATCAGGATCAGCAGAATGAATACGGTCTATGTATGCTTTCGTTAACTCTGTGGAGCTAACATCTCTATGGACGAGAAGTTCATGCAATTCGCTGACTGATTTTTCTACAACGCTCATAGTCCCGAAGGCCTCCTTTCTATATTAAACAATTTTCGGCACCCTAAAGAAACCTTCATCGGCATCCGGAGCATTCCTTAGCGCCTTTTCTCGAGGAATCGACTCATTCACTTGGTCCTTACGCAATACATTGTGCAGAGGTACAGCATGGGCCGTGGGCCTGACATTATCAGTGTCTAATTGTTCTAACATGGCCGCATAATCTAAAATGGAGTTGAGCTGTTCGGTATATTCTTGAGTTTCTTGTTCCGTCAACTCAAGGCGTGCTAATGCCGCTACATATTCAACGTCTTCACGCGAAATTGCCATCTTATTCACCTTCCCTTTGGAAAATTGTTGCTTTACCCTCTATCATAGCAAATATGGATGAGCGGAGCAACATACAAGTCGACAGCAAAAAAGCCGGTTTCCCTACCTTAATAAAGAAACCGGCTTTCAAACTATTCTAGTATCCTCAAATGGCCTAGCTTCGACTCCTATTCAAGAGGCTTAATTAACTGTTCGAATTCCTCTTCAGTCAAAATAGGTATCCCAAGACCCTGGGCTTTAACAAGTTTTGAACCCGCTTTTTCTCCGGCGATGACGAAGGCCGTTTTCTTGCTGACACTGCTGGCCGCTTTTCCGCCGCACTCTTCGATGAGTGTCTCAATATCCCGTCGGTCCCAACGCTCTAATGAACCCGTAACAACAATACTTTTTCCCGCAAAAATTTGAGGCTTCGAAGATTCCGAAGCTGTCATCTTCACGCCAGCTTCACGCAATTTAGTTAAGAAACGATCCGTACTTTCTAGTCCGAAAAACTGCACTAAGCTTTCCGCCATTGTCGGTCCGACGTCCGGAATCTCTTGTAATTCCTCCAATGTTGCCCTTACTAATCGATCCATAGAGCCATACGTCTGGGCCAAGACTTTCCCCGCTTTTTCTCCAACGTGATGGATACCTAAGGAGAAAATTAACGGTGCCAACCCTCGTTCTTTACTCTCTTGGATCGCCTTGAGCAGATTCTCTGCCGATTTCTTTCCCATTCGTTCTAAAGGGGTTAAACTTTCGAAGGTTAAAGTATATAGATCTGCAGCATCCCTAATTAACTCAGCATCTAGGAGCTGTTGGATCACTGCGGGACCTAACCCGTCAATTGCCATGGCATCCCGTGAAACAAAGTGAATAATTCCCTCACGCTGTCGTGCTGGACAAGTGATACTCTGACAGCGATAAGCAACTTCCCCTTCTTCCTGATTAACCGGACTCCGACATTCCGGACAGAGGTCAGGCATTTCAAAAACCTTTTCGTTCCCAGTGCGTTTTTCAGGTAACATCCGAACAACTTCTGGAATCACGTCTCCGGCTTTATGCAGAAGCACATGATCCCCTATACGGATATCCTTTTCACGGATGTTAGCCAAATTATGGAGTGTCGCACGGCTTACCGTGGAACCTGCCACTAAAACAGGCTTAAGAACAGCAGTGGGCGTTAAGACTCCTGTACGTCCCACACGAATAATGATGTCCTCGACAACTGTCTCGACCTGTTCAGCCGGAAATTTATAAGAAATCGCCCACCGAGGACTTTTAGCTGTAAAGCCTAATTCCTCCTGAAGAGCGAACTCATTCACTTTAATAACCAGACCGTCAATGTCATACGAAAAATGGTGACGTTCTGATGCCATTCCTTCACAATACGCGATAATCTCTTCGATATCACTAAACGTCTTATACTCTGGATTTACGACGAAGCCCTGTTGTTGTAAATATGTAAGAACCTCCGTTTGGTTATGTAAGCCTAATTCTTTCGCCGCTAGCACTTGATAGGCAAAATACTCAAGTTTGCGTTCGGCCGTGATGCGGGAGTTCAGTTGACGCAACGATCCTGCCGCTGCATTACGTGGATTGGCAAACGTAGATAACCCATCTTCTTCACGTTCTTGATTTAAACGGGCAAAGGAGGATTTTGGCATATACCCTTCTCCCCGCACACTTAATTTTGGAACTGTTGTATTTAAACGCAGCGGAATAGACCCCACCGTTTTAACATTTGCAGAGATATCCTCTCCTACAACTCCATCCCCGCGGGTTGCTCCACGAACCAATAGACCTTCTTCATAGGTCAAGGCAACTGTTAAACCGTCGATTTTAAGTTCAACAACATAATCTACGGAAGCGGCAACTTGGCGCACGCGCCGATCAAACTCTCTCAAGTCTGCAGCCGAAAACGCATTGTCTAAGCTGAGGAGAGGTTCCAAATGCCGTACTTTAGTGTACTCCTTGGAAACCTCTCCCCCAACACGCATGGTCGGAGAATCCGGAGTAACCCAGTTCGGATGCTTTGTTTCTAGGTCCAGCAACTCTCGCAGGAGAGTGTCGTACTCGGCATCGGTAATACGGGGCTGGTCAAGCACATAATACTGCTTGTTGGCGTCTACCAATTGCGTCCGCAGCCATGCGATGCGCTCGAATTCATCCTGCACTGAAATCCCTCCGATCTCCGTCACTTTCTTAGTTTTATGAAATTATCGATTAGCCTGTTAATAAGCGTAACGGATTTTAAGTAATTAAATCATCGTTACTATGATTCCCATGAATACGTTTATTAACTCATTTGTTCATTGCTAAGGACTAAAATTAACCCGCGAAATAGGTTGTCATTTGAGGAACAACTTGCTTCTTACGGGAAAGAACGCCCGGAAGGTCAACGCTTCCATTGACAACGTCTTTGCCAAAGGCCTTAGCGACTTCCTCAGGGTTTTCTCCAGCAACCATCAACTCTGTGTGATCTTCAAGGATATTCGTGACCATCAGGCAGAGATAGCGCATACCTTGAGCAGCTCGATGTGCCTCAACAGCTGCTGTTAAGGTTGCCCGAACATCTTCAAAACCATCCATACCCATCAAACTAACTTGACCAACACCAATTTTGTGAGGTCCCATGGTGAAGGCTTTAAGATCTTCTTCGATCATGCTTTGAGGAGTACGCTCGGCAATATTGGAAGACGCTTTGAACATGTCAATACCAAAGGTTTTTGGTTCAACGCCAGCAATAGCTGCGAGTTCAGCAGCAATCGTCTTATCTAACTCGGTGCAGGTCGGGGATTTGAAAATGACGGTATCGGAAAGAATCGCTGCGAGTAAAATACCAGCGATTGCTTTTTCCGGAACTAAGCCCTTTTCTTTGTAAGCTTGAGCTACAATTGTACATGTGGAACCGACCGGCTCGATGCGAACATAAAGGGGTTCTGCGGTTTGGAATCCACCTACTTTATGATGGTCGACGACTTGTACAAGCTGAGCTTGGTCGGCACCTGCAACGGCTTGGCCATACTCATTGTGGTCAACGAGAATCAATTTTTGTTTTGCTTCTACAGACTCCAACACTTGGGGAACGGGAACTCCATAATAATTAAGTACGTATTCAGTTTCTTTATTGATTTTTCCAGCTGAACAAGGAACAACATTAGCAGTCCCAGTGAGTTCTTTGAAACGAGCTAAAGCGATAGCAGAACATACTGAATCTGTGTCCGGGCTTTTGTGTCCAACAGCATAAATTACATCTGACATATTTACACCAAACCTTTCTCTACGCTATTTTATAATGTACAGCGAACAACCTTATAGTTTTGTTAATTTGGCATACTCGGCCATAAGTTTCTTGATCCCAATTCCACCGTCAAAAACAACCGTAAGTTCAGCAAGATTTCCTTCTCCCTTGATAGAGACAATAATTCCTCGTCCAAATTTGGCATGTTCCACTTTTTCTCCTATGTGATGAGCCTCACCTCCTTTAATGACCAAAGTACTCCCAAAATCCTTTTCCCACGAACCTGAACCTAAGGGAATCATACGATCAGAAGATGCATTCCGTCGTGCAGGCTTGGGTGAACTATTGGACCGGCGTTTAGGCGGATCAAGAGGATCGATCTCCGTCATTAACTCAGACGGAATTTCCTCTAAAAAGCGAGAGGGATGGTTATATTGTGTCTTACCATAAAGCATTCGCATTTCGGCATTACATAGATAGAGTTTCTCCCTGGCTCGAGTAATCGCGACATAGCAAAGCCGCCTCTCTTCCTCTAAACCGACTGGATCCATCTGTGAGCGGGTACTGGGGAAAATCCCTTCTTCCATGCCGACTACAAATACGACCGGAAACTCCAACCCCTTCGCACTGTGCATCGTCATCAGTGCCACTGCTTCTTCTGCCTGGTCGAGTTCATCAATATCTGAAACCAAAGAAACTTGCTCTAAGAATCCACTCAAGCCGGTGACGGCCTCTTCTGCTTCTACCCCTTCGTTCAGCGCGTTTTGTTCATATTGTGCTGCTTTAGCGTCGTACTCAGCTGTCACGGAGAGAAACTCTAAGAGGTTTTCCAAACGGGTTTCCGCTTCGGGTGTGTTTTCCGCTTGCAGAATCGCTTTATACCCAGTTTTATTTAAAATCTCTTCTACTAGATCAGAGACAGTTGCTTCTTGCGAAAATTTTATTAAGTCCTGCATCATGTTGGCAAAGCCCAGTAAAGGCTTCTTAGCTCGTGTCGATAGATCTGGAATATACTCAGCTTCTAAAATTGCATCAAGCACTGGCATACTTTGTTCGTTGGCATATTCCAGCACTTTTTCCAGAGTGCTTTCCCCCAAACCACGTTTGGGAACGTTAAGCACACGGGCAAAACTTACCTGATCGGCAGGATTATACAGAACCCTTAAATAAGCTAGGATATCTTTTATTTCCATACGCTGATAGAACTTCAAACCTGAAAAAACGCGATACGGCAAGGCTGCTTTCATAAACCTCTCTTCGAGGGCCCGCGACTGGGCATTCGTCCGATAAAGAATTGTAAAATCATTATAAGGACGACCTTCAAGCTCATGTAAACGTTTAATACGTTCTACAACATAGCCGGCCTCATCACGCTCATCATCCCCCACATAACAAATCAATGCTTGTCCCTCTGCATTCTCAGTCCAAAGAGACTTCTCTTTACGCCCTTCGTTATTTTTCACCACCGCATTGGCCGCATCAAGAATCTTTTGTGTAGAACGATAATTTTGTTCGAGTTTGATAACGTTTGCTTCCGGATAATCCCGCTCAAAATCGAGAATATTTTGGATATCTGCCCCGCGCCATCCGTAGACCGACTGGTCATCATCCCCGACCACGCATAGATTACGATATTGGCTCGCAAGTAGTTTTACAAGCATATACTGGGCATGATTCGTGTCTTGATACTCATCGACCATAATATAGTGGAACTTATCCTGATAATAGCGCAAAACATGTTCATGCTCCTGAAACAGCTTGACTGTGAGCATAATAATATCATCAAAATCAAGGGCATTATTACTCTTAAGCCTCTTTTGATATGACGAGTAAATATCTACAACTTTTTGTTGAAAGTAATCTGAAGCTTGATGAGAAAACCCTTCCGGATCCAAAAGAACATTCTTGGAATCACTAATAACTCCCGCCACACTGCGCACTGGGAATTTCTTTTCATCTAAATTGTGTTCTTTTAAGCACGCCTTGAGTACCGACTGTTGGTCTCCTGTATCATAA
>JAUZPJ010000310.1 GCA_030706025.1 Bacillota bacterium
CGTAATAAAAGATGTCGTTAAATACAAAAGCCGCCCCTTCTTGATCTGAAAGGCCGACTTCAATCATGGTGTCTATATCTGCATAATCAATCTGTTCTTCGTTCCATTGGGCAGCGTTTAACAATTTACCACCCCCTCTTTTGGTTATTGCGCATTATGAGTCTATTACGCATTAAGCTTCAATTAACCCAAACCCTTTCCATGTTCCGGGACTGCCGGACGTAATACAGACATATCCGATATAACCTCCCGCGCTTGGGGAATGAAGATACACTTTATCTCCTCTAGTCCAAGTGCCAACTGTAGGAGCAGTTGTATCCTCGTAGGCAATCTTTTTTCCTTTGTGAGTGATCTCATTTAAGAATTTACCACCAAGGGCATAAGGGTCAGTTATGCAATTCAGCGATAGATTGTTACTGACAAGATTTGAGTAATTGTTATCACCTGTTAGGCTTAAACCATATTTAAACCCGTCTATTAAATTGTTGCGAATGATACAATTCGTATTGATTGCTCCACTGCTACTGATCCCAGAACCGTTACTAGCCCCTATACAGTGATTCCCTTCAACAATGACATCTATACACTGAGTTAGGAGGAAGGCCATACCATTATAAATGGATAGATACTTAATAACATTGTGGCTGATAATACTAGAGACTAAACCAAAACTGTTAATACCTGTTAAGTTTGTAGAGACTCCGCTTTCCCCTACGGTTAAGTTATTGCTTATAATTTGACAGTTCCTCGGGTAGTTTGCATCATCAGAACGCTCCACTTTAATGCAGCTTGAACTTGCGTTTATATTAACAATTTTATTACCATGTACTACACAGCTATCAACCCATCGGAAAAGAGAAATACCTAAGGAAGAATTTTCAATATAATTTTCGTCAACTACGTTGTTTGTACAAGGAGAAGAAATACTTGACCCATTGAGGATAATCCCGGTTTGAATATTGATAATGTGATTATTCGTAATTATACAGTTCTTAGCACCTGCTAATTCAACCCCATATACTCCACCCGATGCACTAAACGCATCCCGTAGAATTTCATTCCCATCAACTACAACTGATAAGCTACCTGATAAAGAGATTCCCATCCCATTAGGGTCGCTACCTGTTAAAAGAATATGATTATTTGAAACAATAGTTTGCACACCATTTGAGAACAATTCAATACCAATACGCTGACAATTTAAAATCGTGTTATGAGTAAACTGATTACCAATAGAATATTCCCCTACTGTGACACATTCCTGACTAATAGCGTTTAAGCCAGTAGGCGGGGTAATCTTATTACCATCGACTATGTTGTAATTTGTTTCCCCGACTAGGCGAATCATTGCGTTGTTAAACGTATTATTCTTTATTACATGGTTACTTGTGGCAGAAATATAAACCTGCCCGCCCCCGATAAACGTACAGTTTTTAATAGTGCAACCATTCGTATTCAGTTTGATGAGGGCTTCATTATAATCTAGGACATTTCCGTTATAATCAAAGGTTAAATTTTCAAAGGTTACCTGACCGCCATTTACAACAAATAAATCTCCTTGTTTACCTGAAATAAGTTTAAAGACTCCACCACCGCATAGAATTAAGTCTTTGTTAATAGTTAAGGTATCGGTTAAGTATACATTGCCTGTATTTGGGGCTACCAAGACCGCCCCATCGGGCATGGAATCTATAATGGTTTGGATTACGGATGTTTCGTTTGTCCCATCACCTTTCGCCCCCACAAGCGGAGGCATAGGGTTAAGTATACTAAGGTATATTTTCGCATTTTCCGCCAAATGCGAATTAAAGGAGGAATCAGATTTGTCTAGTCTAGCCTTTAATGTTGACTCGCCGTTTCGTGCTTCGGACAACTCTAAATTAGCATCAACATGCACCATGCCTGCAAATGCTGTTTCTCGTTGTGCTTCTGCGGTGTCGTATGTTTGCTTGGTTGTCTCGAATTCTGTTTGTCTTGCTGTTTCGGCTACATTAAATTCATCTTGCCATTGTTGCTTTAGTGAGTCAATTTCGCTTTGCCTTGCTGCTTCTGCTGCATTAAAGGTACTTTCCCTTGTTGCCTCAGACGTTTCGAATTCAGTTTGCCAATTAGCTTGTGTTGCTTCAAGAGTAAGTAGTTGCATTTCATCTACATGACCCTTGGTGAACAATAATTGTACTCTTGTATGGGCAGGGAAAGCTTGGGCTATGGTAGATTGAGTTCCTCTTGCAATCGTAAAGTCTGCACCTGTTTTTCCTGTTACCTCAACAATTTCCCCGGTTGCCGGGTCTTTGCCAATTGTCAACCAGTAAGGATAAGTTAAAGACGGGTCTATATCTAACTTCATAGTTAATTGGCTTGAAGTAATATCTTCCGTTAATCGTGTTGCAAAGTTATTTTTTATTGAGTGCAATTAATCCACCTCCTCTAAGGTTACTAGATGTAGTTCTGATCCGTGGTGAAGGAGAGTAACGATCGTTCCATCTTTTTTACGATAATCAAAAAGAAGGTGGACTTCCCCACTTCCTAAGTGTATATTGCTTAATTCTGTTTGTCCTGGCCTCTTAGATAATGCGCCTCGATCATCACAGGTTAAATTAAGCATATAGGGAGATTGATTGTCTAAGATGTTCGATTGCTCATCTCTTAAGTTCAATCCCCCGTCAAGTCGTTCTATTCGATAAGGTGAAGGTTCAGCTATTAAACTTACTCTCGGTGCAGTAATCATGACCAATACACCTCTTTGATCCTCTCAACTTCACCTATGTTTTTACTGATATTATTAAAGCCATCATTCCATAAATTGAGCCAATAGGATGAAGTTGCTAAGTCGTTGTTGCCGCCCTCAATTAAAAAATATTGATAGGTTGCAAAATAGCAAAGTATTTGAGGATCAACAACAGAGAGGGGAAAGTCTAAGACATCGGTTGTATTGATAAGGTCAGCAGGAAGATAGGAGTATTGGATGGTTACGTTTGCTTGACCGGGCACTTTAATTTGAGTTATAGAAGTGCGTTCCCAGTTAAGAGGAGTATTGTTGCTGTCAGTTATCTTAATTATTTTGAGAATGTTTTTGGTTAAACTTGCTAAGTTATAGGTTTCATCGGTAAGGGTTACAGTTTCACTGTAGTCAGGTGAATAGCGTTCTTTGGCCATTTTATTTTTGGCATAGTTTAGGGATGCTTTAAAACGTGGGGTATATTCTACTTTTGAAGACGAATCGTTGCCTGTGTTTTCGAGGATTTGGTCTATCATTTGGTCTAGTGTCAAGGGAACACCCCCTTAATGTTACGCTTTTATTTCAATTTCCTGTGACATTTTTTCCTCTGCTTCTAAGGTTCTCATATAAGCATGGTTCCATAGGTCAGCAATGGATTTGGGCACTTGCAAGGGCTTTCCTACGCCTAACCAAATTTGATTGCCATTGATGCAAAGGAATCGTTCTTTGCTTGGGTTTTGCTTATCGAATGGGATCATTAAGGGAACAAGTTCTTCGCCTATAAACAGTCCGTTATCAACTTTGCCCCATTTTTCGGTGTCTTTAGCTATTTTCACAATCAAAACTCCTTTATTGAATAGTAAAAAGGGAAGGTTTTACCCTTCCCTCGTTTAGTTATTAGATTTACGC
>JAUZPJ010000311.1 GCA_030706025.1 Bacillota bacterium
CTTTGCCCTGCAGAAGGCTGGACTGGGTCATTACCACCGGATCGTCAATCAATTTCGTTTTAAAGATAATACGATTATGAAATTTATGATGACAGGGATATCAGTGGGTCTTGTGGGTCTCTATACCCCGAAGGACCTTGGTTTTATCCGATTAGATCAAGTGTCATCAACTTATATTGTAGGTAACCTTCTGGGCGGACTCCTGTTTGGAGTCGGTATGGCCTTAGCCGGCACGTGACCGGGCACGTTGATCACAGGTTGTGGTCAGGGAAATTTAGATTATTTGATTCCTGGAGTTTTGGGTTTTCTTGTTGGTGGGGTTCTCTTTGGAGCTACCTATCAATCGATTTTCATGAAAATATCAACCATTGGTTCCTACGGCCAACAAACATTGGAAGAAATTTCGCACGTCAATCATTGGCTGTTCATTTCACTCTTTGTCCTGTGCACGATCGTGTTCTATGTGGGTTCCAAAATCGCCGAGAAGTCGAAGGACGTTTCCACGAAACAAGTCAACGATCTAAAAATGAACTAAAATTCTATCGCCGAAATGAAAGGAGGCCTCAATGTGTCCAAAGTCTACACTTGGGACCAATTGTTCAGCCGCCGTCAGTTTATAAAAGGTGCTACTGCAGGAGCTGCTCTGGGCGCAACTGCTGGCCTTGGGCTCCTAGCCCCCGAAAAGACGTTTGCTGGGGATAATCGTTCCGCTCAAGCAACATCTGCCGGGACCAAGATGGTTACCACGATTTGTGAGCAATGTGTCTGGCGATGCGGAGTGATAGCCAAAGTTGAAAACGGCGTTGTGAAGAAGTTGGAAGGAAACCCCGATCATCCCAATAACGTCGGCAAGCTCTGCCCACGAGGGAATGCTGGGATTGAGACTATGTACAGCCCGGATCGTGTAAAGTTCCCTCTTATTCGGGCGGGGGCGCGGGGGAGCGGGTTGTGGCGCAGGGCGTCCTGGGACGAAGCTTTGAGCTATACCGCCGACCAAATGAAGAAGATCAAAGATAAGTATGGCGCGAAAGCTATGATGTTCAACTCCACGGACAACTTGTCTCAACCCTTTTTTGAGATATTGCTTAAGGCCTATGGTTCTCCCAACTATGGCACGCAGAGAAGCTTATGTTTCAATGCCATGACAACCGGTTTTTTATACACCTATGGTGTACCTCAACCGGGGACAGATTACAAGAACTGCAAGTATATGATTTTCACGGGACGAAATCTGGCAGAGGGAATTTCCAATAATGAAACCCAGGAAATGATTGAGATGATCGCCAGAGGGGCTAAGGTCGTAGTTCTTGATCCCCGTTTCAGTAAGACGGCATCTAAAGCGACGGAATGGCTGCCAACACGCCCTGGAACGGATTCAGCGTTCTTTCTTGCAATGATTAATGTTATTATTAATGAAAAACTACACAATACAAAATTTGTTACAACGTATACTCAGGGTTTCGAAGATCTTGTTACAGAAGTGAAAGACTACACACCGGAATGGGCAGAACAGAAGTGTGAGATCCCGGCGGAGACGATACGACGGATTGCGCGGGAGTTCGCAGCGGCTGCTCCAGCGGCCATTGCCCATCCCAATTGGCGAACCTCGAACTTTGTGAATTCGTTTCAAACTGAACGAGCCATTGCCGTGCTTAATGCCCTGATGGGCAATTGGGCACAGCCGGGTGGCCTCATTCCTGATCAGGAAATCAATACGGCAAAGCTTGGTGTTTTGTCCCATCCGCCCTTCCCACCGGCCCAGGGAATGCGACTTGATGGAGTCCCCTGGCAGTACCCCATGGTACCCCTATCCTACGGAGTAATCCAAACAATGCGGGATAATATCTTGACCGGCAAACCTTATGAGGCTAAAGGGTGGTTGATCTCCCGGCAAAATCCGATCCTTTCGATTCCTGAACGACAAAAAACCATCAATGCTTTTATGAAGTTGGATTTTGTAGCCGTCATTGATATTCAGGCAAGTGACACAGCCTATTATGCGGATGTCATTTTACCAGAATCCAGCTATCTCGAACGCTATGACGGTCTAATCCCAATTGGGAATAAAATCTTTATTCGCCAGCCAGTGATTGAGCCCTTATATGATACCAAAAGCAGCTTAATGATCTATAAGGAACTTGCTGATAAGTTAGGACTTGGAGATTTTCTTCCTTATAAAGATGAGAAGGATCTCTTGGCTCGGCAGCTCAAGCCGTTCCCAATCAGTTTGGAAGAACTGCAGCTGGCAGGGCATTATGTTGTCCAAAACATGAAAATAGACCATTCCAAAGACTTCGAATTTCAGACGAGCAGTGGAAAAATAGAAATTTCTTCGAGCATTATGGCTCAGATGGGCAAAAAAGCAGTACCCACCTGGAATGAACCACCCCGTCCGTCGGCTGACCACTATTACCTCTTAACGGGAAAAACGGCTCAGCACTCCCAGATGTTCACGCAGAACAACCGTTGGTTATTGGAAGTCTTTCCGGAAAATCGTGCCTGGCTGCATACTTCAGTGGCGGCTAAACTCGGAGTTAAGACGGATGATGAAGTCGTGTTGGAAAGTGAAGCCGGCAAGGTTAGTATTAAGGCCAATGTCACAGAGGGTATACGGCCGGATTGCATCTTCATGGTTGGAGGGTTTGGACATGTGAGTAAAGGACTCAAATCGGCTTATAAGCGTGGGGCAAGCGATTCTGCTCTACACAAGACCATCACAGATCCGATCTCGGGAGGTTCGGCCTTAAGTGAAACCTTTGTAACTGTGAGTAAGGCGTAGGAGGGAAAACTATGGCGGTTCGCATGGGATTTGTCATCATCACCTCGCGCTGTATCGACTGCGATGCCTGTATGGTCGCGTGCCGCGCGGAAAATGACGTACCCCTTGGTAAGACACGCAATTGGGTGAAAAGCAGCGGAGTTCAGGGGAAGTTTCCCAAGGTTAAGGAAGTCTTTCAACCCGGAAATTGTATGCATTGTGAGCATCCCACTTGTGTCTCCGTTTGTCCGACAGGGGCCTCCTATAAACGTCCGGATGGGATTGTTTTAGTCGAGGCCAGTAAATGTATTGGGTGTAAATATTGTATTACGGCGTGTCCGTATGATGCCCGCTTTGCCAATCCGGAAACGGGAAAAGCGGATAAGTGTACGCTGTGCCTACAGCGACTTGAGGTAGGACTTAAACCAGCGTGCGTTCAAACTTGCTTGGGAAAAGCTCGGCAGGCAGGCGATCTTAACGATCCGAACAGTATCGTTTCGAAGCTAATCGCCAAATATCCGACCCGTCAGTTGCTCAAACAAGTAGGAACGGGTCCGAATATTTATTATATCGATGATGTAGTTCCGGAAATACCCGAGGGCAAATAACGGCTTAGGAGGAGGGATTCTTTACGTGGAAATAACTTGGGGCTTATTGATTGTTATTTACCTCTTCACAGCGGGAGTGAGTGCGGGAGCCATGATCACGTCCAATTTGGCCTTGCTCTACGGAGGCCAAGACTTCGAGCGTGTCGGCCGATGGGGTGCTTTTATCTCACCTTTCCCGATTTCCTTGGGCTTAGGTGTACTATTATTAGATTTAGGTAGCCCATTTAATTTTTATCGCTTATTCATGACCTTGC
>JAUZPJ010000312.1 GCA_030706025.1 Bacillota bacterium
CGCGAACTTCGTCTATCTGCTGGAGCTGGATTCTTGGTCGCAGTTACTGGTGCGATCATGACCATGCCCGGTTTGCCAAAACGTCCGGCGGCAACGAGAATGGATATTGATGCCGACGGAACAATTACAGGATTGTTTTAATATCGGTAAATCGTCAAGTCATCCGTCATTAATGGTTCGCTGTTAAAAATTAAGTGCCTGTTTGAACTGTCCCTCGTCAAGTAGACCCTTGAAACCTAAAAATTTCATGCTATTAAGGTCTGATTCCGATATTCTTTGGGGTCAGGCCTTTTTTCTGATAAGTTTGCCAATCAGCAACATGTTAAAATTAGTGTTAAAGATTGTTCCCTCAGACGAATGTTCTGAGGGAACTTTACTGCCTTAGCCCTTAGAAATATCTGCGGTAGCTATGAAAATCATTGGTCAAACTAGTAAATAATTGAATCAGTCTCAATAAGGTGTTGAAAATTTCCTGTATAGTTATTAGAATTGGACTACATTGAGCTGGGTTATCGTAAGACATATATGATCACACTCCCTTTCTTTTATGCGACTGTTAACGCAGTCCAAAAGATCAAGAATTGAATAGAGTTATTAATCTTGTCTTACGCTAATCTATAGTATGTTTGTTTGTCCTAAGAAGTTACTAGATGGAATTTATCATATTCATAAGAAAAGGGGGATTCAGACTATGGATGGTCAAATAAGGGGTAATATTCATGCCGGACTTACAGTCGATATTGTTCTAAAAGAAGACCAAAGAACAGGAAAAAGAACTCGTGGGATTGTCAAAGATATCTTAACAAACTCCCAGAAACATTCTAGGGGAATTAAAGTCAGACTTGTGGATGGGCAAATTGGAAGAGTTCAAGAAATTATAAAGACAGTGTGAAAGTATAGCCAAGTTTGGCCCATTACAAACTGTCTTATATCCAAAGGAGAGCGTTAAGCCCTCCTTACTTAGTTTAGTCCCATACGATTTAGAAGGTATTTGTTTAGAAGATAACCCTTTTAATACCACCCGTAGGGATATGGGGCATAGGCATAGGGATACATGGAGGGGTAATAGCGAGGTCTCGCTACTGCAGCCCCTACACCAAAACCCAGAGCAAAGGGGAGAAGCCCAAAACCAAACATGAGATCAACTCCTTTCTATAATCTCGATATAATTGAAAAAACTCATGCTTCTTGAATGAAGCAGTTTGTGAAAGGCTACCACCTATATCGATGATAGCCTTTAAAATTAGTGTTTTTAGAAGATTACGCCCAATGCGATAAGAATTAGAATTGCAATTGCAATGATGCCTGCACCTACACCAACGCCGCCATAACCATAAGCAGCCACTGGGGCCACTGGAGCGACGGGGGGATGACAACATGCTCCGCTCATTCCACCATAACCCATTCCGTACATAAAAAGTTCCACCTTTCTAACGTTAGAATACAATTCCCATAGCGATCAGAAGAAGAATTATTACTACAACTACAGCGATTCCTGCACCAAAGCCTTTTCCGCAACCGCAAGCTGCTCCATCAACGTTACCAAATGCCATTTGCGTTTCCTCCTTTGTTAAGAGATACCACATAGTATGCATAGATTGGGTATAATGGAACAATGTGGGAAAAAAGGACATCTATTTTTCTACTTACCACATTACAATTGTTGCCGGATCAATTTATGATGGTGGCTTGTAACGCTGACCAATAAGGAACTAAAGAATTTAGGGGATGTGCTAAGAATAATGAATAAGATACCTCTATAATGCAGAGGTATCTTATTCATTATTTTATGTTTCGCCATGATTCGTCACATTTCGCCATCAATATGTAATATATTTATGTAAGAATTATAGTTTTCAATTGGGTGCTCGAAACTCCTTTGTTATTTTAATCAGCAATACAACCCGGCTTGCATCCAATATCCCGTTAAATCACATTAATATTTTAAATAGGAAGGTAAGTTAGCGTGAAAGAAAGAAAACTTTCGGATTATACATTTATAGTTTTCGGAGGAATCATATTTGGACCTCTTCTTTTCCTGTTTCATTTATGGTTAGACAATATGAACGTTTCATTTGAATTTCTAGCCAGTATGACATTCGGAGGTATTATTGCTAATTTCTTGAGAAAGAGATTTGATAAGCAGAGGGAAAGAGAAGAGGCCATAAAAGAGGAGCAGAAGCGCTTAAATGACTTGCTCAACAGTCTTCCTGCTATCGTGATCCTCTTAGAAGAAAATTATAAAGTCCGTTTTGCGAATCGCAATTATAGTAGGAAGTTTGGTGAAAATAAAGGTGAATTCTGCTACGAAGTTGCTGGTAAAAAGAGTCCCTGTGACCATTGTTTGATCGAAAAGGCATTCCAAGGCGACTCTCCTTTAGTGAATGAGGAATTACTTTTCGATGATCGGATTTACGAGACCATCCTGCTGCCTTTCAGAGATGTAGATGGCACAAAACTCGTGATAAAAACTCTTTATGATATCACAGAACGCAAAGAGGCGGAGAAAGAATTATCTCTGCTGCATTCGGAGATGGTACATCTGGAGCGCATGAATTTAGTGGGACAGATGGCAGCAGGGATAGCACACGAAATAAGGAATCCAATGACAACTGTAAGAGGATATCTCCAGCTTATAGGGCTCAGGCCGGAATTACAATCGTATGGTTCCACTTTTGAACTTATGATCGAAGAACTTGATCGAGCCAACTCGATTATCACTGATTTTCTATCATTTGCTAAAAACTCACCAACAGACGGACGATACCAAAATATTAATGATATTTTACGACATCTTTATCCGCTCTTAGAGGCCGATACCGTTACCCAGAACAAGCGAATGCTTTTTGAAGCGGGGGAAACGTCGGATATTCTTTTGGACGCTAAAGAGATTTCCCAATTGGTGCTTAATCTTTGCCGTAACAGCTTAGAGGCAATGCAAGTGGGCGGAACTTTAAAAATTCGTACATATAACGAGGATGAACATGTTGTATTTTCAATAGAGGATGAGGGTTGTGGAATCCCTGCAGAGAACTTAGAGAGGTTGGGAACGCCTTTCTTTACCACAAAGGAAAATGGCACGGGACTAGGACTAGCAACTTGTTACCGAATTGCTGAACGACACAATGCCAGAATTGATTTTACTAGTGGCTCCAGTGGGACTACATTCTTTATATATTTTCCTCGCCACGCGGTGAGTTAATGACCTGCTTTAAATTACTCTCAGGTCATTATCAATTAGATCTTGTGGTGCCCTAAACATGTCGGATGAAGAAGACAAGCAGGCTTGAAAATTGACCATCATTCTAAGTAAGCTTTTAGGAGTTCCAGTGATTCCCACGGTAGCTGTTCAGAAAAAGGGACTTGATGAACTAAAAGCTAACCTTTAATTTGCTATTTAATTCTGAGTAGGGCAAAATAAGGTAAGTGAATTTCTCGGAGACATTTGCTGGGGAAGGTAGAACATGATCGGGACATTAATGATGTATGGTGTGTTTACTCGTAAATCCTTTCAAAGGGCAGCGGCGTATCGCTTTGATGCTTGGACGAGAATTATGGGAAATGTAATGATGCTCTGCATGTGGGGGTTTGTTTGGTATGCGCTTTA
>JAUZPJ010000313.1 GCA_030706025.1 Bacillota bacterium
ACCTTTCACAGTGGGTTTTATTTATACTTTCAGCGACGCTAGGTTATTTCATCCGCTACTGTATCGAGCTGACCTTCGGTTTATTTACCTTTTGGTTGGTGGAAACCGGAGGCGTAGAATATATTTTCTATTTCTCGATCTGTTTATTTTCAGGCTCAGTAGTTCCTCTGTGGTTTTTTCCGGATTGGCTTGAACACGTTGCTCGTTATTTGCCTTTTCAAGGAATTTACTTTGTGCCAAATTCCATTTTTGTAGGACAATTAAATGGGCGAGATCTGCTAATGGCACTCTTTACTCAGATCGTTTGGTTAGCTGTGTGTTTTGCAATCCTTCGTTTTGTCTGGGCTAAGGCGTCCATGAAAATTGTCATTCAAGGAGGGTAGTTCATGCTTCGGTCTTGGCTAAGAGGAATGAGAATGTACTTTTATATGATTGGGGTGAGCATTCGAACGCAGCTCCAATATCGTTATGCCTTTGTCATGAATATTTTAGGTTGGGCCATGACCTATGCCGGGACAGCTATTACGATGTGGGTATTGCTCTATTCCTTTGGGGCCATTGAAGGCTGGAGTTTCTGGGAACTCCTCTTTCTGTTCGCTCTTTCCGTGTTATCCTGGGGAGTTTGCGTTGTTTTCTTCTTTCATTTTCGGACACTTGATCAATTCATCGTTCAAGGGACCTTTGATCGATTTCTGGTGAGACCAATCCATCCCTTTTTTCATTTTATGTCTATAAAATTTGACGTAGGGGCTTTTGGTCAATTTCTCTTTAGTATTGTTGCGGTGGTGATGGCCTACAACCAGTTGGATCTTCACTGGAACGTTTGGCAGTGGTTTGTTTTCCTCGGCGCTGTAATTGGAGGAACCTTAATCCAAGGTGGCCTCATGATTGCGATTTCGGCAATGGCCTTTTGGACCACACGCTCAGAGAGTTTTTACTGGGTCGTGATGTGGCCAGCAAAAAGCCTCATGAACTATCCACTTTCCATCTATCCGCGGATCGTACAGGTACTGGTGACCTTCGTTCTGCCTTTTGCCTTTGTCAACTACCTACCGGCACTTCTTCTATTGGGGAAAACGAGTGGTATCTATCCGCCTTACTGGGGGTTCTTTAGTATCTTAGTGGGCGTTATTTTCTTCTGGCTCTGTTTTCAACTTTGGATGTTGGGGTTGAATCGTTATAAAAGTGCAGGCTCATAAAGGACCCGATTTAGGGTTAGGGAGGACATCATAGTTCATGAGTTTAATAGAGGTAAACCATCTCTCGAAAGAATTTCAAGTTACTAAACGCCAAGAGGGAATAAGGGGAGCGCTGCGGAGCCTTTTTCACAGAGAATATACAACCAAACTGGCTGTGCAGGATATTTCCTTTGCCCTAAATACAGGGGAGATTGTCGGGTACGTTGGGCCAAACGGAGCTGGTAAGTCCACGACCATTAAGATGCTGACAGGCATTCTCGTGCCGACCTCCGGAGATATTCGAGTTAATGGAATAACACCCTATAAAGAACGCCAAAAAAATGCTCGGCAAATCGGGGTGGTCTTTGGGCAGCGATCACAACTTTGGTGGGATTTACCAACGATAGAATCCTTTGAACTCTTACGGCAGGTCTTTCAAATTCCCAATGATCGGTACCGGCAAAATATGGCTCGATTCTGCGACATCTTAGGTCTTGAGGAATTCCTTCAAACACCTGTCCGACAATTGTCCTTGGGTCAGCGAATGCGGGCAGACATTGCCGCTTCATTACTCCATGATCCAGTGATCCTATTTCTCGACGAGCCGACGATTGGATTAGATGTGGTGGCGAAGGAACGAATGCGGAGTTTTATCCAGGAAATTAACCAGGAGAGAGGGGTTACTGTCATCCTCACGACCCATGACATGTCCGATATCGAAAAGCTCTGTAAGCGAATGATCCTCATTGATCGTGGACAAGTGATGTATGATGGAGAATTAGCAAAGATCAAAGAGAAGTTTGGTAAGGAGCGCGTCTTAATCATTGATCTAGAGGAGGCGATAGCCGGTTTTTCGGTAAATGGGGCAGAAGTGATCAAACAAGAAGGAAATCGTCAATGGCTTAAGTTTAATCGTGACGTAATGAGTACGTCCCAATTAATTAGCCAGATCTCAGAGAAATACGAAATCAAGGACTTATCGATCCAAGACCCAGAGATCGAGGTAATGATACGGAATATTTATGAAAATGGACTCGACTAAGTCGTGATCTAATTGCTCTGAAAAGTTCATTTCTACTTGTTTAACCATACAAATAATTTGTGATATACTATGGGATATTATAAAGCTTATTGGAGGTAAAGATGAATCAAGAACAGGAACAATTTTTAAAGTTTATTTTAGAAAGAGTAAACGATGACAAGGTTGAGGAAGCAAAAGTATTACTTACGGACAACTTTAAGAAGCTGACAGAAGGCAATTTTACACAGGATGATATTATGCAGTTTATTCCTAAAATGATTGCTTTATTAAAGCCTGAAAAGTTGGGGGAAGTACAAGCCGTTGTAATGCAGTTCGCAGAAAATTTTAGCCATTTACTACCTAACAGACTCGGATAATTCAAGTCCGTCTATGAAAGTGATCATAAACGAAATTCTTATGATATTTTAGACATAAAAAGGAAAGGGTAGGCAAATGTACCCTTTCCTTTAGTATTGTTAAGGAAGTCAATCTCTTTATACTTTTACGAATCAATTTATGGCAAAAGCTGAAGATGGACAAAGAAATGCTTCGATGATTTTAAGTTATTTCCATAAAGGTGTAAAATAACCAGTTATCTTCAACTTGGCTTTTGGCTTTAATGTGTTATACTAAGCACATAAACAATTTACATGGGGGCGTTTTAGACTCGCTCGGGGAAGCGGTAGCAAAGGTTGCGCGTCGAGATTCCACCTGGTCTCGTTAAACGGTGGGCCAAAATAGTTAACGAAGATAATTTCGCTCTAGCTGCTTAATTGCCGCTAGCATCCTGCCTTCTGGTCCTACGATGAAGGGTCAGGGTGTCAAAATAGTAGGGTGCTCTAATGTCAATGCTCGGAGACATTAGCTAAGATGATCGAGCTAGCCTGAACTGAATCCTCTCCTTTAGGAGTCAAGACTGGCGAAACTTAAATTAAAGGATACACGCGTAGACGCTTTTGTGGCAGCTCTTCGATACAGGGGTGCAAGTCCCCTCGCTTCCACCAATACATAACTCGACATTTGATACAATAAAAAGTCCAGTAATACTGGGCTTTTCGGCGTTTTTGGGCACATTAAGCATCGTTTGAAGTGGTGCTTTTTTGCTTTTTGCACCCTTTTCGTTAAAAAGTATAGGTATCGTTAAAAGGTTTGAGGAATTGTTAATAAAAAGCGTAAAACTGAAGATTAAGTGATTAAATTATGAATAGGGGAAAATATAGCTAATTTAGAGGATATTCTAGTGATTATAGGGATGGAATAAAAAGGGATAGTGAATATAGATAGGTAGGCTAAATACTGAAGATGAGTAGGCAAAATAAGAATAATGGGAATATGTGGATATAAAATGAAAAGTATTTATTGTCGATACTGTGAATTCGGTAAGGGATTGCGATGAATCTATAA
>JAUZPJ010000314.1 GCA_030706025.1 Bacillota bacterium
CAGGGGTCTGGAATTCCTGCGGAGTATTTGGACAAGCTCGGAACTCCCTTCTTTACGACAAAAGACACTGGCACAGGATTAGGACTCGCTACTTCTTATTGCATAGCGGAACGTCATAACGCAAGGATCAACGTGGAAACCGGAGCAGACGGTACAATATTTTTTGTTCAGTTTAGTATTCCTTCCGGACAAACTTTACAGATAGGGTAGGACTACATGGCCAAAATAATTGTCACAGAGGAAACGTTGAGGGTTTGAGGAGCAGAGTCCTTCAAGTTCAATATTTTGGACTGAGGGGCTTTTTTTCTTCTTATAGAAGAGAAGGTTCTCAGTGGTACTCCAAAAGAGAACTATAATCTCGCCGATCAGCAGATTGACACTACCAAGAGCATTCAATCTTTAACAAATCGTACATCGCCAAAATCTCATAAGATCGCCGGATTCCGCTGTGGATGGATGTGCTTAAGCGGAGACAAGTCACATGCGACGGGATATCCCACAATGTATAAAGGGACTGTTGTGAAAGATTTTAAAATAGATCGTTGACAGATATATCGGATGGTGATACATATAATATATCGGCAAACGATATATCGGAGGTTGATTAATTTGGATTATAGTTCACCTTTGACCGAAGCTATATTTTATATATTGTTAGCGGTACGAGCACCAAACCACGGATATGGAATAATTCAAGATGTAAATGAAATGACAGGCGGCAGGGTGGTATTAGGCCCGGGCACCTTGTATGGCGCCATTAACACTATGCTTTCGAAAGGTTGGATATGTTTATTCAGTGAGGATAAAGAATCCAGAAAGAAAAAGGAATATTTGCTCACTAAAATTGGCAGGGAAATATTTGAGAAGGAAGTTAAAAGGTTAAATGAGCTTGTAGAGAATGCCAAAAAGATGGATTAAGAAAAGGAGTTGAGAAAATGTTAAAGTTCAAACTCTATTATGATAAAGATGCTGAAGAAGTTTGGCTGAGAGAAATGTCGTTAAAAGGCTGGGGCTTAAAAAAATTCTTTCTCGGATTTTATACTTTTGAGCCCTGTGAACCGGGCGAATATAATTATCAGATAGATTTGCTTGATAATTGGAGCGGGAACAAATCGGATTATGTAGCGTTTATGGAGGACCTGGGAGTAGAAGTTATCGAGCAATGGTGGAGATGGGTATACCTAAGGAAAAAGGCAGCAGCTGGACCCTTTGAAATGTATACCGATGCAGAATCGAAAATTATTTTGTATCGTAAAATTATCAACTTCTTTAAAATATTTTTAGTAATAGAGGCTATTTGCTTCTTTATGGAACTTACTGCTACAATCCGCACTGGCAATTTCGTGTTCGGGATTTTTACCGTTTTACTGGGGGCCATATCCTTTGCCATCCTAACTGTAGTTTGGAAATGCAAATGGAAAATTGAACAATTAAGAAATGAAGAAAGTAGGGTGTCTTAAATATCTAAACAGCAAGATGAATTGAACATTGTTCAAAAGCATGGTATATTTCCAGAAAACTATACCCTTGCAAGTCTGGCGCCCATATCAAAGGCTTTTTGACAATCCAGCGGGAATTGCTTTGCTTTCACTTGGGACTTGTGTATTTCATTGAACATGGATGCTTCGTACTTGGAGTAGTCATCAAATTGGTAGGTATCGGCGGAAATTAGATATTCAGAGGTTCCGTTAAGTAATTGCAGGCTATTTTTAGTTTGTTCAAATAAAGCTTCATAATTTACGCGCGGGAGAAACTCTTTAGGAACATTCATGGTGTATATAAAACCCGAGGACAACTTCCCCGGATAAACCGAGCGATGCCCCCCATTATAGGAAAGGTTGGAAAAGAGCAACCGTTCCAGGAAAGAACGCATTAAGCCGCTAACGTTGCCGAAATAGATGGGTGATCCCAGGAACAGAACATCGGATTCCAGAACTTTTTCAAGAACCCCGCTTAAGTCATCCTGCATGGCACAGTGTCCGACATACTTGGAATTTTTCCTCTTGCAGGCAAAGCAGCTGGTGCAGCCTTTATAATTTAAGTCATACAAATGAACAGCTTCTGTTTGGGCTCCTGCGAATTTTGCTCCTTCAAGGGCTTTTTGCAATAAAGTATCCGTATTCCAATTTTTGCGCGGACTGCCGTTAATAGAAAGCACTTTGACCATCAATATCTTCTCCTTTAATTTACCTAAGCCTAGAGTTGATCTCAGACACTTTCATTATAATGGCAAGGATTAAATATACAAGTATGCACCTTTTTTTAGACCGGATGGTAGTGCAAAACCTAACTCTAGCGGAAAAACAAGTTTATGGCGATACCTTGATTTCTGTTGCAGCGGAACATAAATATCCCATAGGAGTGATACAGGTAACTATGAGTGAAGAGAAAAAGAGCTTAAAGGAAAGGCTGCTGGCAATTATGAACCATCATAAAAAGTCAAGGTTCATCCTAGCAATTTCAACGCTGCTGCTGGCTGCAGTAGTCATTGGCGCTGTAATACTTGGAGCGAGTGTCAGAGCTATTAGTGATGAGCCGCCTAGAATTTACATAAATGCAGAAGACGTGAAAATGAACGAAGCACTTTTAACACCCTATGATTTAACAAGCATTGCGAACTATAGAACGCCTTATGTCGGAAATAATAGCAAAGTACTTATGATTACAAGCCTTCTGCCTGTACCTGATGGTTATTTCAAGCAGCAATATATTTCTTTGGAGACAAAAGCCAAACCGTACGGTCTTATGGTTTATTATGAAGCGGCTTCGAATACTCCAAATCAAGGTGAATGGCCCATTGATATAACAAGGTCTCCACTGAAAACAGTTTTAGATAAAAATGCGCTTGTTCTATTCTGCATGATTGATAATCTTGATAAGGTTACTTTTGCCTTTAGGAATTCTCAGTCTGATGGAAAACTTGATACTTCAAAGTATAATGCCTCGTTTACCTTCTTGCGTGCCTCTATCAAGAAATATGGCGACCTGTCTGTGCTTGGCAAGAATCTTGACTTGCTTCAAAAGGTTTTAGCAGAAGAATCCACTGTATCTCCAAAAAGTATTGACGAGGCCGTAAGTCAAGCTGTCAATCAATAGGCAGAGAGGCACAAGTGTCCGCGAATTACGTGGAAAGAAACTGGTAAACTTAGATGTTGAACGCATCCAATAAGCTCTTTTCCGAATTTGCTAAATCTAACGGATTTTTAAATAGCTGCCCGTATTAATTGTCAATGCTAGAGGAAAAAGGTATATTTATCTTGTAATAAGAAGAATTTGGCGGATCAAACACACTAAGAGGTATTAATTATGGAACCGCTCGAAAAAATATTTCTACACACCAAGCAAACAATTTCTGATGAGGAACTGCAGCAGATTTTCCAAGAGTCAGATTATGAGTTGTTTCACAACGAAGTTGAAAGACTTGTAAAGAGCCAATCCATCGCTTGATATTAAACCATTTGTTTATTTGTATCGCTTGATGCTGGAACTCGCTGAGTCAGTCGAATTGCCAAAATCTCTGGATCAAAGAGGGGTTATTGGCCCGCTTCAGGAATTTATTTCCTTATTAGGAATAG
>JAUZPJ010000315.1 GCA_030706025.1 Bacillota bacterium
TAGCTGAACCTCGAGCCGAGCATCAAAGACCCCCTCCTGACATTCCAAGTAACAATCTCCCGAACTGATTGACTCATCAACAATCCACGGACAGGGGGGCTTTGTTTCTACTGGGAGCTTTTCCAGCCAAAGAGCATCTTCTAAGGAGACGTGAAGTCTCCATCCCGTGCGTTCTTGGGGTAAAAGTGTTAAGGCCTGAATAATTCCCCCCAAACGCTGAGGCTCAAAGGCCAAGCTTGAACGCACTAAGCGTTCGGCGATTTTTATGGCTAGATGAAGTAGATTACCATCAACTTTGGCATATTCCTCTTGAAACGCCCGCTGTGCCAACTGAAAGAGCCGCTGAGCATTTTCAGTGATGTGTTTTCCCTCAGTTTCTCCAGCCTCAAAACCCGCTTGATAGCCTTCAGCCTGTGCTACAGGATAAACTTCAGCCTGCACAGTATCTCTGACATCTTGACGCAAACGATCCAAATCACTCTGTGCCTGAGCAAGAATTTCTTGAGCACGAGCTTCTGCCTCAGCAAGAATTTCCTGGGCACGAACTTCTGCCCTGGCAAGGATCAGCTCAGCCTCCCTTTCCGCTTCTGCTTCAAGCCGAGACGTGTCCAACCAAGTTGGGTGTCCTGAGTTTTGAGGCACCTCCTCTTCCTCTACCGAAAGCACAGTCAAACAGGGACCCAACTCCTGAAATCCCTCATTCCATTCCACCATCCGGGGTGCGGATATCTCCACATCGTAGCTCTTAACGACTCGTCCTTTAGTAAATGATTTCATCGCTACCCCCCCTAGAAATCACAATCGCGCCACTTTCTTCAAGTTTTCTTATTACCTTAACAATACGCTGTTGAGCCTCTTCGACATCACGCAGCCGAACCGGACCCATAAACTCCATATCGTCTCTGAGCATCTGAGCAGCTCTTGAGGACATGTTCGCTTGAATCTTTTGGGCAACTTCCGGATTGGATCCTTTCAGGGCCAATCCCAAATCCTTGGTTTCCACTTCGCGCAAGACCAATTGAATACCACGGTCATCCAGCGTAATGATGTCCTCAAAGACAAACATCTGACGCTTGATCTGTTCTGCCAAATCAGGGTCATCCATCTCTAAGGAGTCCATCACGACTTTTAGTGTCCCTGGATCCGTCCGGTTGAGGACATCAACAATGCTTTGGATCCCACCCGAGGTTGTATAATCTGTCGGAGCCAAACTCGAAATCTTGCGTTCTAAAACTTTCTCGATCTCCTTGAGCACTTCCGGGCTCGTCCGCCCCATCGTCGCAATGCGCTTGGCCACATCTGCCTGTCGTTCCGGTGAGAGGCTGGATAGCAAAGTTGCTGCTTTATCCGCCGGAAGATGTGTCATGATAAGGGCAATTGTCTGGGGGTGTTCCCCTTGGATAAACGAAAAAAGTTGCTTTGGATCCGTCCTGCGCACAAGGTCAAATGGACGCATTTTTAAAGATGTTGATAAGCGACTGATAATCTCAAAGGCCCGAGTTTCACCAAGAGCCTTTTCCAACACTTCACGGGCATACTCAATGCCCCCTTGAGAAATATAGTCATTAGCGATGCACATCTGATGGAATTCTTCCACGACATAATCCCGTTGTTCTGTCGAGACCTTTCCGACATTGGCCATCTCTAACGTTAATTGTTCAATTTCAGCATCATTAAGATGCTTAACCACTTGAGCGGAATTCTCCGTGCCTAACGCAATCATGAGAATAGCAGCTTTCTGAATTCCACTTAAAGTCTTCTCCATCTAACTTTCCTCCGATAGCCAAGTTTTCATCAGACGGGCAACTTCATCTGGATTATTGCGTGAATAGAGATCGACGGCTTCCTTCGTCTTTTGTTTCTGTATTTGCTCGGCTGATTTCGCATTCTTTTGAGCGAGTTTTAACTTTGCCTCTTCCTCAGCCAGCTCTTGAGCCATTAGAAGTTCGGCTGAAGCAACGGTAACGGGTTCGGAACTGTTTAACTCCAACATCTTTTCTGCACGAGTTTTCTTCGAACGGGATCGGAGATACATGAGGAGAAACACTAGGCCTAACAACGCAACAGCTCCGATTTCCGCATAGGTGACAAGTTGTTGCCGTTTCTGAGCATTATCCATCGCCAGTTTTTCCTGCTGCAAGTCGGTTTTATTGAAGGGGATCGCTGCAACTTGAATCTGATCCCCCCGAGTCTGGTCCACCCCAGCCGCGGAAGCGACGATCGTCTTAATCTGATCAAGCTGGGCCTGATTAACCGTATCTGCGTCCGCCATGACGGACACTGAAAGATGTTTAATCGCGCCAGGACTCACCACTTGTTCTTTTTGCGTCGTGTCAACTTGATAGTTTGTTGTCGTATTAACCTTAGTGGAAGACGAATTCACATTTGGGCTGGTTGTGGGATAGGTGGGAGTTCCATTGGCATTGGTCGTTACACCCGGTGTCCCACCCGTTGAAGTCCCATTATTTGACGTTTCATTGGATTTCTGCTCGCTCACCACAGCTCCGGGTCCATTGGTTTGTTGCGTAATTTTAATTTGATCAAAGTCCAAGGCTGCATTAATTCTCACGACAGCTTTTCCGGCGCCCAACACTTGATCTAACATACTCTGAACCGATTTTCGAGTATTCTCTTCAAGCGCTTGTTGAAGTTGATATTGACTTCCTGTGAGATGCTGGAGATCATTGCTCTTGCCTATACTCTCCGATAAAACATTACCACCGGTATCCACAATCGTCACATTCTCCGGTTGCAGTCCTTCGACAGATCCTGCCATCAGATTAGCGATCGCCCGTACTTCGTCGTCGCTAAGTTTTGTTCCTGGTACAAGTTTCACGGTCACCGCCGCCGTCGCCGCTTTTTGGGCATCAATAAAAAGGGACGGTTCAGGCATCACGATATGAACGCGAGCATCTTGCACACCCGTTAACGTTTTCAACGTATTTTCTAGTTCATTCTGCAATCCGAGAACATAACGCAATTTGCGGTCGGCGTCTGTTTCGCCCAAATGCATCGTATTGAGACTATCGAAACTAAATTTACTTTGTTCCGGTAGACCAGCATTGGCAAGCTCTAGACGAATATCCGCCGCTGATTGTTGTGGAACCATAATGGTTGACCCGTTATCCGCTAACTTATAATCTGCTTTCAAGTCTTTGAGTTTTGTCGTAATGGCCCCCGCTTCAGTGTCTCCTAGTTTTGTGAAAATTGCTACATATTGGGGCCGACTAGCCCAAGTGATCATATAGATCATCGCAATTGCTACCAAAAGAGGAGCAACTACCGTAATTACTTTCTGTGGGCTGGAAAGTTTGCTCCAAAAGGTCTTTACGGATTCTTGAATTCTCGCCCAAGAAAAGTTCATGCTTGCTCCTCCTTACTTTAAAAAATGTAAATATTATCCGATTGGGACCCCTCAAAAATAACCGCTCAAAACGTATAACCGTATAACGAATGTTGTTTTACATTTGCATACGCATCACTTGATTATAAGCATCTAACACTTTATCACGCACCGACACCGTTAAAGACATCGATAAGCTGGCCTTTTCCA
>JAUZPJ010000316.1 GCA_030706025.1 Bacillota bacterium
CCGATGGTTACCGGTTCAGTTTCAGGCTGTGAAGCTAAGGCTTCAGCATCACTTTTCTGATTTGAGTCCATAATCCCCTCACGAATACTTAAACTAATTCGCTTCTCTTCGGGCTTACATTCAATGACCTTTGCGCTCACCATATCCCCTACTTTAAGCACATCGTCGACTTTATTAACCCGATGATCTGCTATTTGGGAAATGTGAACTAGCCCGTCCACCCCGTCAGCAAGTTGAACAAAAGCTCCAAAAGGAACGATGCGTACAACTTTACCGGTTACCATTGATCCTACTGGGTAATATTGAGCCGCTGAATCCCAAGGGTTCTCCTTGAGTTGTTTCAGTCCCAACGAAATTTTTCCAGTTTCTTGTTCTACTTTTAACACTTGGACTTCTACTTCGTCTCCTATTTTCAGCAATTCCGAAGGATGCTTAACCCGAGAGTAGGCCATGTCTGAAATATGAAGCAATCCGTCCATTCCGCCCACATCCACGAAGGCCCCGAAATCAACCATCCGTCGAACGACGCCGGTTACCACATCACCCTCTTTAAGGGTTTCCAGTAAATGCTTGCGTTGAACAACCCGCTCTTCTTCCAATATAACCTTTTGAGACAATACGACTTTCCGCTTCGTGGGATCAAATTCAATCATCCGTAAGCGGAGAGTTTGCCCTAAAAACTGATTAAGGTCTTCGACGTAACCCGGTTGGATTTGAGATGCAGGAACAAAACCACGCATTCCAACATCGACGACCAAACCACCCTTAACGACTTCCACGACCTTCGCTGGAATTTCTTCTTTGCTCTCGGCTAACGTCTTAAGGCGGTCCTTAGCGTTCGCTTCATCCGCTTGACGTTTCGAGAGAACGGTATGCCCTTCTTCATTTTCAACACGAGTAACCACTGCCGTAATTTCATCCCCAATTGCGACAACATCCTCGGGGCGTGTTTGCCTGGTCACAGCTAACTCTTTAAGGGGTATGATCCCTTCAGATTTCCAGCCAATATCGACAAAAATCTCATCATTGGTTATTTTAACCACCTTACCGGAAACCCTAGCACCCGTATGAAGTTCTTTGAAATTCTCTGCCCAACTAGCCATATCCATTTCATTCTCGTTAATCTCTGTCATTTTCTTATAAACCTCCTCAATTATCCAATCTGGTGTTGAAGCCCCTGCTGTCAAGCCTGCCACGTTTGCATCTTGAAACCAGTCGTTTTCCAATTCCTCCGCTGTTTCGATCAGATATGTTTTCGTGCGTTCTGCACAGATACTTGCTAATTTACGGGTATTAGCGCTATTACGACCTCCCACGACCACCATGACATCAACCAGCTCTGCCAACTCACGGGCGACCTTTTGTCGTTCCGCAGTCGCATTACAGATCGTGTTGTGTACGATGAGGTCGTCAGTATGATGTTTCAGCTCTTCGACGATCCCCGCAAAGTTCTCGGCTAATTGGGTCGTCTGCGCCAGGACGGCTAAATGAGGGTAGTGTGGAAGTTCTTTCGCTTCATCGACCGTCTGTATGGGAATCGCCTTTTCCCCTGCCCACCCTAGAATTCCCTGCACTTCCGGGTGAAGTTTGTCTCCCATGACAATGACTTGTTGTCCCAACTTAGAAGACTCTGCCGCCAACCGTTGAGCTTTCTGAACAAACGGACAGGTCGCATCCACGACTTGGATCCCGTTGCGTTCTGCCTCCTGATAGACATTGGGAGCGACGCCATGAGAACGAATAATCAACGATTGTTTAGATTTTGCGTCTTCTAAAGCATCAACAACTTGTATACCTCGTTCTTCTAATCGTTTCACAACTTGTTGATTATGAATAAGGGGTCCGAGGGATACTGTTGGCGACGTTTCCACAGTCCGTTCTGCCATATCTAAGGCGCGCTTTACGCCAAAACAAAACCCAGCTTTTGCTGCCCGTTTGACTTCCAAAATAAGAACCTCCCTAAAAATCGTCCCTTACTAATTCTCTATTCTGTTTCAAAATTCCTGCTATCTGCACTGACACCATCTTAAACTTATACTTTCCGATATAACAAAAAAAATGCGACCTATTCTAGCTCGCATTCTCTTAAAATTAGGGCTACGTGTGACTTAAATCAATCTATGTTGCTTCAGGCAATTCGAGCATCGCCTGCATAATGCGATCGGCAACCCATTCACGACGGTTTTCTACGCCTGCGGGAACCTTCAACATCTGAGCTGTCAACGGTCGGCCGACCACAACCGCAACGTTTCCCCACCCTTTTCTTAAGAGACTTCTTGTTCCAAGGACCTTGATAGGGACCACAGACGCTCTACTTTTTTCCATAAGTAAGACCATACCCGGTAAGCCTTTTTGAACTTCCCCTGTCTTAGAACGTGTTCCTTGAGGAAATAGGCCTAGGATCTGCCCCTCCCTTAAAATCGCCAAAGATTGTCGAATAGCGTTTATATCCCCATGCCCGCGTTTAACTGGAAAAGCGCCAAGTTTTGATAAGAACCAACCTAAAATTGGGATAGCGAATAGTTCTTCTTTGGCCATAAAGGAGACACGACGAGGAAGACTACAGGCAGCGACGATGGGATCCCATAAGCTCACATGATTAATCGCCAAAATCACTGGGCCATCTTTGGGCAAATTCTCCAAACCACGTATTCTCCATCCCATCAACCTAAACTGGAAGCGAAACATTCTTTTCACAAAATCGTATAATGACATGATTCATCCCCCCTACGCTAATGCTAGAATTTTCGCTACGATTACCTCCACACTTAGACCCGTCGTATCAAGAATCACTGCGTCAGGAGCGGGCTCAAGCGGAGAAACCTCGCGTTCCGTGTCCTGGCGGTCACGTTGCTGCATATCTTGAAGGACCTCGTCTAAAGACGTTTCTTTCCCTGAATTGATAAGTTCTACCCATCGACGTTTTGCCCTCTCCTCAAGACTTGCCGTTAGAAAGACCTTAACATCAGCCTCCGGCAGAACATGTGTACCAATATCACGACCATCCATGACAACGCCTCCCCGAGCGGCCTCTAGACGTTGTAATTCAACCAAACGTCTTCTGACCCCCGCATAGGCAGCCACAACAGAAACGGCACGTGAAATTTCGGGATTACGGATCGCTTGAGTGATATCTTCCCCATCACACCACACGGTTTGTATCGTTGAGTGATCAAGCACAACCTCCGTTGTCTCAGCAATTTCCTCCACGTTTAATTGATTATCGAGTGAGATTCCATTCTTAAGAACTTTATATGCAATGGCTCGATACATGGCACCTGTATCCACATAAAAAAGATTGAGTCGTTGGGCTACTAACTTAGCAACGGTACTTTTACCAGCACCTGCAGGACCATCAATCGCTATTTGAAGTTCGTGTTGTTGTCGTTGCTTCACGCTTTAAGCTCCTATCAATATCGAATAACGTTATTATCGTTCCCTTTTATTTATTTCGTCAATTTATTATACTACACAAAATTACATCATAAGCCTAAATTGCGAATGAAAGTTTCCTATTAAGTAAGCATTCTATTTTATAGTAATTAAA
>JAUZPJ010000317.1 GCA_030706025.1 Bacillota bacterium
CCATACCCAGGATGAATAGCATCAACGCCTGTTAATTCAGCAGCGCTTATAATGTTCGGGATATTGAGATAGCTCTTGGCACTTGCTACCGGTCCAATGCATACAGCCTCATCCGCGGCTTTCACGTGCATTGCCTCACGATCTCCCTCGGAAAAAACGGCAACGGTTTCAATATCCATCTCACGGCATGCCCGAATGACGCGCAAGGCGATTTCGCCACGATTTGCGATCAGTATTTTCTTAAACATGCAATTTCTCCTTATTTTTCAATGACGAACAGTGGTTGGCCATATTCAACAGGTTGCCCGTTTTCGACAAGAATTTGAATAACCTTACCCTCTACTTCAGACTCAATTTCATTCATTAATTTCATGGCTTCAACGATGCAAACTGGCTGCCCCACCTTGACAATCTGTCCAATCTCAACAAAAGGAGCTGCTTCAGGGGACTGGGCACTATAAAACGTTCCTACCATCGGAGCCGTTATGACCTCCGTATTCTCCCCAATTACGGGTTCGGCCTCTTTAGCCGAAGTCGTTTCCACATTCGGGGCGGATTGAACAGGAGGTTCAGCAACTCGTGCTGCAGCCGTTACAGGAACGCTAGCAATCGAGCTTAGACCTTTACGGATCGCAATTTTTACCCCGTCACTTTCAAGATTCAATTCGCTAATTTCGGTTTCATCTATAATTTTTATTAACTCTTTAATCTCTTGTAAATTCAATTTTGAATCCTCCTTAGACCACAATGATGATTCCTTGTTCACCTTGGTCGATTTAACTTCCCTGGTTTCTTCTCTTGATATAACTCCACGTTGTCTTTCCTCAAAAAACTTCTTAGCGATTTGAGGAAACATCGCATAGCTTATAACATCTTCAGGAGAACGAGCCAATCCCTCACAGTCACGTTGAGCCTTCGCTAAACCTGGTTGGAGGTTATCAGCGGGACGGACTTTCAGCGGTTCTTCATCCCCAATGATTTTCTTCTGAATTTCAAGGTCTACAGGAGCAGGGGGGCGACCATATAAACCGCGCACATAGGCCTTGACTTCAGCGGGTACTAATTTATATCTTGCCCCGCTAAGAACATTTAATACAGCCTGCGTACCGACAATTTGGCTCGCAGGCGTAACGAGTGGTGGATACCCTAAGTCCGCCCGAACCTTTGGAATCTCCTCTAGTACCTCATGAATACGTTCCAGTGCACCTTGTTCTTCAAGTTGTGAAACAAGATTGGAGATCATTCCTCCAGGAACCTGATGTTCGAAGACTCTCATGTCTGTAATTCGAGTCACACCACGATCAAAGCCGCGACTTTTACGCAAGTCTTCAAAATACTTGGCGATATGGAACAATTCACGAAGATCTAAACCCGTATCATAATCAGATTCCTGGAATGCACGAACAACCGTTTCGACTGGAGGTTGACTTGCACCAAATGCTAAGGGAACACTGGCGGTGTCGATAACATCTACACCAGCCTCCGCTGCCTTCAGGTATGCACCGACTGCCATTCCGCCAATGTAATGACTATGCAAATGAACCATAATTCCTAATTCTTTTTTAAACAAAGAAACTAATTCATACGCTTTGTACGGCGTAAGCAAGCCTGCCATATCCTTAATACAGATAGAATCCGCACCAAGTTTAGTCAGTTCTGTAGCGACTTCTAAATAATGTTTAACTGTATGAACCGGACTTACGGTATAGACAACCGATGCCTGCACATGTGCTCCAGCCTTTTTGGCGGCTTCCATTGGAACAACCATGTTTCTAACATCATTTAATGCATCAAAAATTCGAATAATGTCAATCCCATTTTTAACACATAAGGTTACAAATTCCTGTACCACATCATCAGGGTAGTGTTGATATCCAACTAAAGATTGTGCTCTTAATAACATTTGTAAGGGTGTCTTTTTGACTTGACGTTTAATTTGCCGTAACCGCTCCCAGGGATCCTCACCCAGAAAACGCAGACAAACGTCAAAAGTAGCTCCTCCCCACACTTCTAGTGAGAAAAATCCAGCCTCATCCATCTCTTTCAGGATCGGCAGCATGTCGTCGATACGCATCCTAGTTGCCCAAAGGCTTTGATGGGCGTCCCTTAAAGTAGTATCCGTGATTTTAACTGGTCGCACTGCCTAACCCCCCCCATATTCTCCCACTCCATCTTCTAAAGCGATTCTGAAATGATGATTTCCCTCTACCGTGTAAAACATATGTTTTATTATATGAGGCTGGGATTCCTTTTTCAACGAAATGAACCAAAGTATACAGTATTTCAGGCAATTTAATAAGCTGTCGCGCTATTACTAAGCGACAGCTTTACTTTCTTCAAATTATACAATTTCTTTTAATTTAGATACTTAGTGACGGTCAGTAGTAGTTCGTTCGGGCGAAAAGGCTTGACCACAAAGTCAACAGCTCCCCTTTTCAAAGCTTCTAAAACCATAGTTTCTTGGGCGATAGCGCTGCACATAATCACCTTAGCAGTAGGGTCAATCGCTAAAATCTCCTCTAACGCTGCTAATCCATCAAGTTCCGGCATTGTAATATCCATGAGCGTTATGTCAGGTTTATTTAATTTAAAAAGCTCTACAGCCTGACGACCATTTTCCGCCTCCACAATGTCACTATAACCTTTACGTGCTAAAATTTGGCATATCATTAGACGCATAAAGCTTGCATCATCGGCGACAAGAATTCTGCTCATGCTTATGTCCCCACCCTCTTAAGCAGGACTTTGGTCCCATAACATTTACAAACTATTCGCTTTAGTAACTCATTTTCCTGCAATACACTCAAAACTTTTTTAAAGGTGGATCATTTCTTCGCCGATATTGCAATCTTATCAATCCTAACCTTAGTCACACGAACCACAATATCTTGAATACGACTAACTTCATTGGGTGTTAAGCTTGGAGCGCAAACAATAACCGTCACGTTTTCCTGAAAGACATCAGCCACGGCATCTTGAAAGCCTTTAATCTTGAGGAGATTTTCGATTTCTCCTTCTTTTTGTTGTTTTAAACTGAGTTCAAGCCATTTTTCTTGTGCCTGTTCCCTGCTCTTAGCCACTGTGGAATTTAACAACTCTGACAGCATAGCTTTTGTCTCCTGCCTAAACTGATCTCTTTTCAGACGGTAATTTACGAAGTAGTCCTCACCGGAAACATTCGGTTGGACAGTTTCAACTTGGAATTGAATCGATGGACTTTCAACGGTTCCATTCACAGGCAAACTTGGTTGACCGATAAAATGAGTGTGAACTTCAGGCCTCATCGTCCACAATGCCAGTGTCCCGACGATGAGCGCAAAGCCGACCAATCCTCCTAGCCATATCCATTTGCGTTTAATGAACACAATGAATGGCAACTGTAGTTTCCCATTGAACATATTATGGCCCCCCCATTACACGAACAGTAATTTTTGAGCTGGGAATATTCAAAAGTGTCTGCACTGCTGTATGAATTTCTTCTCTCACGTTTGGGTCCCGTGCCCCTTCAGCAATAATTAAAACTCCGGCTACCTCTGGACGATCCTC
>JAUZPJ010000318.1 GCA_030706025.1 Bacillota bacterium
ACCCAACTCTCCGGCTGCCTCCAGAAGCTCTCTGATTAAGCCTTCTTCTTTAGCTTCCAGCTCATCCATTCTAGACAAGACGCTATCGGTTACAAAACCAGCGGCAGTCCGGTAAATCATTTTGTGTTCTAAGGTAAAATCCTCTGGTGTGAAAATATCTTGGGGATTGGTTTGATTGAAGAGAAAACTTCCACCTTTAGGTAATTTACTCATATGGTTCACTCTCACTTTCTATAGTAATTTCTTTAAAGATCTGCCATCATAGTTACAATTGGGTTTCATATCAGCCTTAGGTTACTTAAGCATTAATTCTTCCTACGCTTTCGATGCTTCTACCTTTCGTTTCGACAATAAATAGAAAGGCTACAATCGAAGATATTACTGCCGGGATAGTAAAAAATACAATCGTACCCGTAAAGCCAACGCCCATCTGTTGTATATACCCACCGGCGATAGGGCCAAGGAATCCACCAATACGTCCAAATGCCTGAGCCGACGAAACACCAGTATTTCTAAATTCCGTTGGGTACCCTTCAGCAAGGAGTGGCTGCGTTCCACTTAGCCCCCAATTCATTGCCAATCCGACTAACATTCCACAGATAACGACTTGCCATTGGTTTGTTGCAAAGCCTAACAGGACCATGGCTACAGCTGTAAAAATCCAACCGAAAATTATGTTTCTTCTACGTCCAATGATATCCGCGGCATAACCAGTGCACATACCACCAACTGCTCCCAAAACATTTTGTAAAACAGCGAAAGAATAACCTTTAACTAAACCGTAGCCTTTTCCTACAAGAAGGGTTGGCAACCAACCATTGATTGCATATATTACTACTGAGCCCATGAAATATATAATCCAAAGAGCCATTGTTGCCTGACGATATTCTGGCGAAAACAGAGCACTTACTCCTACTTTCTTTGGGGGGGGAGGTGCAGCCAAACTACCCGGAGCCCATTCACCTGCTATACCTCTGGAAGCTATCTCCATCCGTTTGATTAAATTTATTGCTTCATTTTCTCGTCCCTTTCCTAAGAGCCAATGGAACGATTCGGGGAGTGCAGCCAGCATAACGAACGCGTATAAAGCTGGTATCCCTCCGACAAGGTAGCAAACTCTCCATCCATATATAGGAACCACATACATAGCCACAATGCCGGCCAGCACCCATCCTAATACATAGAACGACATGATTGACGAGGTAAAATATCCCCTATTTTTAGTTGGCGAACTCTCGGACATCATTGTAACCGCAATGGGTATACAACCACCAAAACCTATGCCTCCTAAGATTCTAAGAAGGGCAAATCCTTGGAAACTTTGCACAAAGTATACTGGAAACGTTAGCAGAGAAAAAACTATAATAAAGAAAGCAAGACTCTTTTTTCTCCCGATGCGATCAGAAATAACTCCTGCACCTAGTCCCCCAATTAATAAGCCAATAATACTCCACGAAGAAAGACTTCCCATTTGAAGCTTCGTTAAAGTCCATTCCTTAGTCATCTGCGGCATGGTATAGGAAACAATCATATAGTTATAACCAGCAAAAATAAGGGCAAGCCCGATTAAGAAGTAAATTTTAAAGGTATATTTTGAGACACCTAGGCTATCAACAATTTCGGAAATTGAAGTCTTTGTCATTTGTATATTGCCTCCCTTATTCACCATTTTGAACCTACTAGGCATAATCCATGGGCTATTTCCGCTTATTGTTGAAGGAGCGCCCTCTAGATAATCCCTTTGTCCCTAAAGTTTGCAATTTCGCGTTCACTGAAACCAAGAAGTGTATTGAGAATAACATCTGTATCCTGTCCAAGGTTCGGTGCTCCGCGCCACACTTGGGCCGGTGTCTCGCTCATCTTCGGACAGAAGCCAAAAGCTTTCACTGTCTCACCCATGGTCTCATCTACATACTCAATGAAATTTCCCCTTTTTTGATAGTGCTCACTAGCAGCCAAATCAGCAGAAGTCCTCACGATACCACAGGGCACCTTTAAGCTTAACAAGTATTGCTTGCCCTCTTCTGCGTCGCGTGCTGCTACCCATTCAGTAGCAATCTGATTAAGCTCAAGTCCAAGTTCAGAGTTTATTGCCTCAACCGAAGCACCTGCTGCTTCATGGCTGTATTTATTCAAGTCAAGACCAAGCGCTTTGACGAATCGCCCGTATACAGCCGGACCATATGCGCCAATGTACAAGTACTTGCCGTCTTTTGTCTTAAACAGGTTACCCGGTTGGAAAATTGCAACCTTATTACCTTTTCTTTCCCTAATTTTACCTAGTACAAAATACTGTACAAACGTGTCATTAAGAACCTTACTCATTGCTTCGATCTGAGCAATATCAACGGCTTGACCTCTACCTGTCTTTTGAGCGTGAAGATAGGCCATCAAAATTCCATTGACTGCAAACATAGCTGTCATGTAATCGTTAATAAATGTGGCAGCGTGTGACGGGGGAGATGGCTCGGGAAAGCCATTGAGAAACATATAGCCACCCTCGGCTTGGCCGATAGGATCGTAAGAAGGTCGATCACACTCCGAGGGAACACCTCCGAACTGAGGTCTCCCAAAGCCGCTTATATGAGCGATAACCAACTTCGGGTTTATTTCCAACAACATCTCTTCTGTAATCCCAAGCTTCTCAGTCCAAACCATATTCTCCACCCAAACATCACAGTTCTTTATTAAGGAGAGGAAAATTTCTTTAGATTCTGGAATCTTCATATTAATCTCTAGGGTTAAACTTAACTTATTCCTTGCCTCTTGAACCCAACCAGCACTAACTTTCCTATCACCACGCTTAATCACGGGAGCCTGTTCTCGATAGGGGTCTCCAATATTTGGTCGTTCGACATGAATGACCTCCGCACCATATTCCGCCAGCAAGGATGCTGCAAACGGAGCCGCGACGATACTTCCAGTCATCAAGACTCTCATGCCCGTAAGTGGCCCAAACTTTGGCATTAGTGCTGGCGCTGGAATATGCTCGATTTCCTTCCATCTTTCCATAATTCTTGTCTCCCCCTTCTAAATTTTTGATATCAGACTACTTCCCAAGGTATTAGCCTCATCAAGCAAAGCTTTTATAAAGCAGTTAAATACCACCTCCTTGTATCCATTAAGAACTTTCTAATTATTCTGGATATTAAATCTATCATGCAATTTCCATGCCAATAGATTCTAAACGTTTCAAGCCCACTTTGGGCAATTTTTCTGAAGAATTGAAAATACTTAAACAAAAAACTGTAAATATTCTTTCCTCTCTGTAAAAAAATTTTACCCATAATTACGACCTACGAAATAAGAGCATAAGAAAACTTGCCTGGTTCCAAGCCTTAGCAAGGCAGCCGCCTAGTTGCACTTAGGCCACCCAAAACTAATACTGTCTAACCGGTACTAAAAAAAGCTGCAATACCTTGCAGCCTAGAAAATAAATATAACAATTCTGTAGTTACATCTACGATAAGGTGACTCTTCTGAATTTAAAGTTCCGAGTTCTGGGTACGAGCTTGAAGTTCAGTTCACTATTTGATCTAAAGT
>JAUZPJ010000319.1 GCA_030706025.1 Bacillota bacterium
AAAGGGTTGTAAATCATTCTTTTCTGAGCCAACCAACGGGCTTTGAACTTGTACCAACAAAGTAACGATGGTTTTTTTCAATAAGAGCAAATACTTGCCGCGAATTCTTTCGATTCTGTTGGATTACTTCAACTGTATCGGATGTTACTTTGGTTACGATTGCCACGTGTCCATACGGTGGATTTGTGAATACTAAGATATCATCCGGGTTCGGTTTTTCCGTTCCTCCGTTTTTATACTGTACTAAGCCTCTTTGCTGATTCAAGCCCCCTTGAGGCACGGATGGATCAAAAAAATCTTTGGCATCGCCAAATACGTTCGGCATTTTATGCCCTTTTGCATCATAGTAAAATCGCTTTACGTATTCTACACACTGCCATTTGAGACCGTAATAGTATCCATCGGAGCTAAAGGTTTCCCTTTTATCGTCAGTATTATCTAAGTTGTTATAATAAACGGGAACACTTCTATAGCTATCCATTATTTTTCCTGGAGTAGATTCTTCAATTAAAGGAGTTTGAAAGAAAACGTGTAACCCAATACCCAAGCTCAATAAAAGGATGCTAAGCAATAAGAATTTATAAACTCTTTTGGTTATGACAAGATCACCTGCCTAAAAGAATAACGTGGTCTAATAATAGTACTCACTTATGCAGTTGGGCATTCCTGTACCGAACCATTTATTCCTAGTTTGCAAACAACTGGTACTATGCGAAAAAAACAAAGAAGCGTATACCCACTACATGAGTATTCGCTTCTAACACTGTTGAAGGTTTATTACAAGGGGTTTCGGTAGTTCCATGAACGAGCTGACGTCTAAATCTGCACTAATTTTTGAACCTACCGAACTTTATTTTGATTCCTTGATTGCAAAACTTCTCTTCGTATTCTGTCATGATATTCCCGTGGAAATCGCTCTGAGATAAATCATACGTCCTATATAGTTCATTAAAACCTGCATCTTCGAAATATTTAAGACTATCGGTAAAAAGTAATTCATCGTCAGTTTTAAACCAGATTTCCGATCCCTTCTTTAAAAAGGTTTGATATCGTTTAATGAAATTAGGATGGGTTAACCTTCTTTTATGATGTCTTCTGTTGGGCCATGGATTACAAAAGTTAATGTATAGTTTCTCAATCTCATCCCGTGCAAAGACGTCTCCGATGTTCTCAATCTTAATTGGGACAATCCCAATATTATTAAGGTGGCTTTCATTAGCCTTTCTTAAGACATGAACTAAAAGTTCATAGTGAGCATCAATCGCAATGTAGTTAATAGTTGTATTCATCCTTGCTAGTTGGTTGATAAATCGTCCCCGCCCACATCCCAATTCTAGATGAATTGGATGATCATTACCGAAGAACTCTTTCCATTTTTCTTTGTACTCCGCAGGGATAAAAAGGACCTTGTGATCTTTTTCCAATTCGGGTTTGGCCCACCACTTTTTTCTGAGTCGCATTTGAACTTTCTCCTCCGTCTTTTCACTAATTAATTTTTACCTAACTATAAAATTCATGATAAACATCAAATACAAATCCTTGGTGGCAGGGCGTTGGAAATGACCTTCAACAAGGAAATCGTTGATTCCTTGGATTATTGGATCGTTGGATTGTCAAAAGATACAAGACGAAAACCACTGAATGCTTCTTAAGTCAGTGGTTTTCGTGATTTCACCGCACAGGTAGACGGTTATAAATTCTTGGACTAGTTTGCTTTCTCTGAAGCATTCTGATAACCAATGCTAGCACGGTCTTTGAGATTAGAATCTAAATTTGGCCCTTGAAGGACGGTCCAGTAATATTTTGCGGCAATCGCGTACGAAGCAGCTTTATTCTCTAGCACCAAAGTATCCGCTGAATCTAAGAGTTTGTTATAGGTACTAAGAATTTTCTGCGAGACAATCGTCTTATCCTCAGCCGAGACCATAGAGCTATTATAGAGAGTATTATAAAAACCTAAGGCCTGTACATAAAAATCGCCTCTGGGTTGTTGAGGGATGACATAGTTATACCAATAATCCCCATTCGTCATCAACGATCCAGGATCGAAGGCCAGGTCCCCGTTATGCAAAGGGGTTGGAGTACTCCAGCAGCTGGAAAGATTCGGTGGATCGACGAGCGGTAACAGGGATTTTGGAAGCTTTGTGGCACCTGGGGCGAAGGTGATGGCGCTGTTGTATTTCTGCCCTAGAAGGCCAAATACCTTATCCTGATAGGAATCCTGACCCGTATAGTAATTGGGGTTATTTTGCTTAGTCCAAGCGTTATAAGCCCATACAGCAAAATACCAATTTTCTAAAACGTTGCGGTTCCCGTCTCCAATCTTGGGGTATGCTCGTAACTTGTTATTAAGGATTTGGCAGCCCACGTCAAGATTATAATCCAGATCACTTTTCAGCCTAGCAACGTCATAGTCGGGATAATTGGCTGGAGAGATTTGCATAATTCCTATCCCACCATCGGCTGATATAAACGGTTGATCCGTTAAAGGTTGTCCCGTCGTTGGATCTGTTTTGTATTGTTTCCATCCGCTCTCCATCCAGGCGATGGCTTTCACGAGTGCTGGCGGAATATCATTTTTATTGGCTACATCCTCTATTTTTTTAGCTATTATAGCGTTTTGCAGACTAGGATCCACTGCAGTTCCAAGATTACGTTGACTCTCACTGACTACCGCTTCACCCCCCAGAGCAGTGACAACACTGTTAGAGGACATCTTGCTTTTCACAAAGACACCTGCTGCGGGAGACGTAACACCGTCTGTAAGAACGATGGCAGACTTTGTTTGAGCAGCCAGTGGTGCACCGGAAAGAGCATCAATCCCCGTAACCCCATTGGCCAAGTACACCTGGTCAAACTTTAGGGAACTGGCAAAGTCTTTGATGACTTGATCATTCGTATCATACGCCGTGATACCGAAGTGGCGAGTTGGCGTTGGGAGTTGATCTAAGACAGAATCACGGATAACGCCGGTTCCGCCAATAACGTCCGAGGCTATAATACCTGGGTTTTCTTTCAAGAAGGCTTGGACACTCGCTGGAAGTCCAGTACTATTCGTTAAAAGAATGGGTTGATTCGCCTGGGAAGCAATGGAAGCGATTGAGAGCGCGTCTTGGGTCAGCCAACCGTAGGCAACTGCAACCTTAGCCACGGGTGCACCGAGGGCAACCATCTGCTGAGCAATTTTAACCGAGGTTTCAAAGCGGTCAACCCCACCGAGTGGTACCACCGTAATATTCAGAGCTTTCAACTCATCGAGGACTCCTTGTTTAATAACAGCCGTGCCACTGGTCACATAAATCTTCTTAACGGCAAGCTTAACAAGTTCCTCTTTGGTAGCAGGGTCAAGAGTGTTTCCAGTACCGGTCAGAAGGATAGGTGCTTTTAAATAGGAAGCGAGCGGACCGGATGTCAGGGCATCAACCATACCATAGGAAGTTGAGGAAGCAAGAATTGCGGTTCCAGACCAGCCCGTTTGATCAGCAATTTTGACCGCGGTTTGTTCAGCAGTTAGACCATACAATCGAGTTGGGATCGTCCCT
>JAUZPJ010000032.1 GCA_030706025.1 Bacillota bacterium
GCTGCTAAAGCTCCGTCGCCCACGGCAGTGGCAACTTGACGTAGTGGGGTATCTCGAATATCTCCGGCAGCATATACCCCTTCGATATTTGTTTGTAATAAAGAATTGGTCACAATATACCCTTGATCACTGGTTTTTATTTCTCCCCCAATAAATTGCGCGTTTGGATCGGTCCCTATATAGATAAAGACTCCATCAGCCGGGATTTCTCGAACTTCCCCACTTTGGACACCCTTTATGCGAACGCCTTCAACATGATCTGAACCCATAATTTCTTCTATTACTGCATTAAGCTCAAACTTTATTTTTGGGTTAGCCTTCGCGCGGCTGATGGCAATCTGAGAAGCTCGGAAACTCTCGCGACGATGGATAATGATTACTTGCTCTGCGAACTTGGTAAGGTACATTCCTTCCTCGATCGCTGAATCACCCCCACCAACAACAACAACTTTTTTATTTCTAAAAAAGGCGCCATCGCATGTTGCACAATAGGACACACCCTGACCTCTGAATACATCCTCACCAGGTACTCCTAGTGACCGCGGTTTGGAACCAGCTGCAATAATGATGGAACGTGCTTCAAGAACTTGACTATTCGTTTGGATCTTTTTAACATTTCCATTTAAGTCAAGTTTAAGAACCTCTTCAAAGAGGAATTCAACACCAAACGCGAGGGCTTGCTGATGAAAGGAATTCATAAGCTCATATCCGTTTATCCCTTCAGGGAATCCTGGATAGTTCTCGATCTTTTCCGTGGAAGCCGCTTGCCCTCCTGGCATAGCTAACTCTAAAATGACAGTTTTAAGTCCTCCACGCGCAGCGTATATTCCGGCTGTTAGACCTGCAGGACCCGCACCTATAATTATGACATCATACATAAGTTTCATCTCCTTCAAATATGACTGTTAATATAGATATCTTCGCATACCCCTTTAGGGTATTTTTAAAATAGTATACCATATCATACCCGGATTTAGAATGAAATAGGTGAGAATTCCGTGAAATTAATGAAGGATTTTTATTTTGCTGGAAAGAATATAATAGACTAGTTTGGATGTACACAATGATGGGGTTTTTCAAAAGTTAAAGGGAGGAATTACTATTGCGTCGTTTAATCAAAGTTATAATCGGCCTTATCGTATTAGGTTCGTTGTTAACTGCCTCAAGTGGCTTATTCGAAGATTGGTTATGGTTTAAAGATTTAGGGTACTCTCAACTATTTTGGACCCCACTCTTAAGTAAATTGCTTTTTCAAGTTGTCAATGGAACAATCCTCTTTCTCTTTATTGCTGGAACCTTATTTTCTGTACGTCATTCTATTGTTACATTCGTCAATGAACGTTTGCGCTTACGCTTACGATTAGTGCAGGATATGAATAATAAAGTTTTAAACCTTAGTCAGAGGAAGGTCACTGTTTGGCTACTTATTCTTTCTGCTGTCGTGAGCTTTGGCGTAAGTTTTGTCGCAGGATTCACTGGCTGGTTGACTATATTATCGTTCATTCATGCTACACCCTTTGGTAAAACCGATCCAATTTTCGGCAAGGATTTAGCATTTTACTTTTTTCAGCTCCCTTTCTTAAAAACCTTATTCAACGCGTTTTTTGGTCCTCTTTTTTTGCTTACCTTCTTTACTGCCATTTTTTACGTGGTAACTGGTGTCTTACGATTTCATTCGTTTAAGCCTTGGCGAAACGGCTCAGTCACCATAACAGCAGGTGCTCGACGTCACCTTGCACTATTAATTGCAATTCTCTTTGCTTTAAAATCGTTTGGGTATTACCTTGATATCTACCAGTTGCTTTATTCTGTACACGGGCATGTGGTTGGTGCTGGGTTCACAGATTTGTCAACTACCCTTCCAGCTCTTAAGGTATTAATAGTTCTTAGCTTGTTAGGATTTATCTTAGCTTGTGTCGGAATGATCTTCAAAGATCCACGATTATTAGCGGTTCCGGTTGCAGGTATCTTTACCATCGGAATTATAATCTATGGGGTTTTTCCTGCGCTCATTCAATCGTTTGTGGTAATCCCTAATGAGTTGAGCAAAGAACAGCCCTATATCCAACAAGAAATTACATGGACGCGCTTTGGTTATGGCCTAGACCATATTAAAGAAGTCGATTATCCTGGTAATACACCCATTACAATTGATGCTTTGAAAAATGACCAAGCGACTCTGGACAATATCCGCCTAAATGATACTAGACCTATGTTGCAAACGTATAATCAAAAACAGGGAATCAGACTCTATTATAAATTTAGCGACATTGATATCGATCGATATACTGTCAACGGAGAATTTAGGCAAGTTATGATGGGCCCACGAGAAATTTCGACGCCTGATTTAGATTCTAAGGCCAAAACATTTGTTAATCTGCGGTTTAAATATACACATGGATATGGTGTGAGTGCATCCTTTGCAAACGCTGTCACCTCGGAGGGGCTTCCATCGTTTGCCGTAAAAGATGTCCCCCCTACGAGCGAGTTTCCCGAACTAAAATTGTCAGAACCAAGGATATATTTCGGTGAACTTACCAATGATTGGGTTGTCGTAAACACCACAGTTAAAGAATTTGATTACCCTCAAGGAGATTCTAATGCTGAAACAACTTACAATGGTAAGACAGGCATTCCGTTTACTCCGTTGAATAAGTTCATGCTTTCCCTCCGCCACGGGACTCCGCGCTTCTACCTCGCTAATGAAGTTACATCATCTAGTAAAATGTTAACCTATCGCAATATAAAAGAGCGCGTTCAAAAACTTGCACCGTTCCTAACTTATGATTCTGATCCTTACTTGGTAATAGACGGCGGACATCTCAAGTGGATTATTGATGCCTACACTACTTCTGATTCTCTTCCCTATTCAAATAAAACCCCGGATCAGGAGTTTAACTATATCCGAAATTCAGTAAAAGTAATTGTCGATGCTAATGACGGAACTGTCGATTTCTATACCATCGATTCTGAAGATCCAATTTTAAAAACCTATATGAAGATCTTTCCTGGCGTCTTTAAGGACTTTGCGAGTATGCCAGCAAGCCTAAAAAGCCACGTTCGGTATCCCGAAACCCTTTTCAACGTTCAAAGCAACATGCTTAAAACGTTTCACATGACAAATTCTTCCGTCTTCTATAATAAAGAAGATGCGTGGGATATTGCTAAAGAACTCTTCGAGTCAAAACCGCAAAACGTTGCGCCTTATTACACGGTCATGAAAATTCCCGGCGAAAGCAACCCCGAATTTATTCTCATGCTGCCATTTACACCCGCTTCAAGTACCACAAATACACGAAATAACATGGTTTCTTGGTTAGCCGCGCGAATGGACGGAGAGCATTACGGTGAGCTATTACTTTATAAAATGCCCAAGAATATTGAAGTAGATGGTCCGCTGCAAATTGAATCACGAATTGACCAAGATCCCGAAATATCGAAACAACTCTCCTTATGGGATCAAAAGGGCTCAAGCGTGATTCGAGGAAATCTGTTAGCCCTCCCGATCGGAGGAAACTTTCTCTATGTAGAGCCAATATATCTTCAATCCGATAAAGGCGGCAGCATACCAGAAATGAAACGAATCATCTTAGCATACCAGGATCATTTAGTGATGACTGAGAATTTGGGGTCCGGGTTAACCCAACTTTTTGGTGAGGGCGCGCCTCAACCTACGACTCTTGGTCAAAGTGTCAACCTACTTCCCCCAACACAGACCCAACCTTCAAACAATCAAAATGCATCGAACATCAATTCTATACTTGATCAAATGAACCAGATTCGCTCTTTACTTGATAATTTAGAAACCCAGTTAAAGGAGTTGCAAAATCCTTCGAACCCAACTCCTTAGAGAAAGCTTGATCTCACTAAGGAAATATTTCCGGAAGTAAACTCCATCAAATTAGAGAAATAGTTTCAAAGAGGAACGACATTCGTCGTTCCTCTTATGACTTGTTTAATTTCAAGTGCTAACGGGTGTTAAATGGATAGACCTTAAGGATTGAGGGGTTGTAATTCTGCGAGTGTTGAGGTTCCCTTCTTAGTTAATTGTATTAACTCAGCACCATCGACAGAGACATAATTCTCGTCTCCGTGCAAGTCAACCTTTGCTAATTGTCCCCCTGTAACTACATAGGCCGTTTGGTGATCATAGATTACTACCTGACCTTTTGCACCGATTAGTGTACGCACAGTTTCGTCAAAAGGAATAGCGCCATCCCAGACGGTTTTCAATGAAGGATTATTCTTTGGTTGGGCGAGGTCCGGTGTGGTCTTAATCTTAACAAGTTCATTATTTTTAACTTCACCAATATAAACGTTTCCATCTCGAATTCCCAAGACTCTATCTTTGGTATTCTTAGAGATGATTTGACGGTTTGTCCCTGCTAAAGCCACCACTTGCCGAGTCGACCCAACTTTACTGTCGATGTAGAGCGTTCCATAACGATCGGAGGCCGCCATAGCCGCGATGCTCTCTCCAGTTTTGCTCAACGTACGAACATTTTTCATGACATCAATTTCCATGAGCAATTCTGAAGAGTCGTTTTTTACAGTTAAATACATAAGATTTGTGGTAGTTGAAACCACAAGTTCTTCAATTTTTCCACCTGAGGGGAACTTTTCAATGGTCTGATTAAACCGATCATCCGGGGGCGTGTCTTCATCGCTATTTGGAAGCTCAAGTGAATAAAGTTCTGTAATTTGTGGATTGCTATACCGTTTTTCAACTCGAGGTTCAGCAGGAACTTCTTTAGGTGTCTCTTTAATCGTCGATTTAGGAATTTCTTTAGATACCTTCTCGTTAGGGTCTTCCGATTTCGGTTCTTGGGTTTGTGTTTGAGCTTGTTTCTGAGTTTGTTGATTTTGGGCTTGAGTTATGGTTTTTGGAGGATTGACGGTAACGTACGTGACGGGGTTAGGGTTTTTCTTCGCATAAAAGTAAAGTAAGGTATTTCGATCAGGAAGCCATTGGTAAGTTAAAACACCATATGACGTATCATTGGAGGATGGTTTCTTTTCAAAAACAACCTTTTCATTAGTTAGATTAAATACTTTAAGTGTTCCATCCTCCGTATAGGCTAAATAATCTTTCGCATAAGAAATTTGTACATTGGTTAAATCAGAGCCTGGAATGGTTGCCTTAAGCTGAAGAGTGATCGGAGAGTCGTTATTAACTGGTGCCATAACATCTTCAATTTTTTTATTCAAAATAGAATATGCTCCATATTGGAGGAGGAGTGAAACTAGGGTCCAGACAAATATTATACGCAGTTTCTTCTTCATGCGATTCTCCTTTTCGTTCAAGATTGACAAGGAATTTTATCATGGGGTGACTACAAACGCTGTCGGAATATATCGTTCCCCAAAAATATCCCAAAGCTTATTGACGACCTTGTCGTTATAAACAAGTTCTGAAGAAGAGCCGCCATCTAGATTGACTGCATTCACCGCATTATAGTCCTCAAAAACATTCATAAGGTCCCTTAAAGTTGCCCCTATACTCCAAGTGGGTTGTCGACCATCGATGACAACAAAAATCACCGTTCCGTCAGCTGTTTGACCAATCCCAGTCCTTGGTGCGATTCCCCAACCCCCATCTCCAGTAATGACTGATTTTCCATCCACTATGAGATTTGGTTCAAACGTAACCGCCTCACGAATGTGCTTCTCTTGTAATTGACTTGCTGACATTTTGCCTAAAACTAGTTCGCCCTCGTCATTAAACCCTACAATATTTACAGCCTTACTCCCTACATTATTATGGACCAGTATTCCGTCATGCACGGTTAACCCGTCCGGGAAAGCTCCGTTTCCTTTACCATTGGGATCATAGAAGCCACCGGCATTAATTCCAGCGATAGCTCCCATATCCTTAACCAAGTCACTGACCCGTTCACCCGTCACACCTATTTCTTTGGTTACTGCCAATTTGATTCTTTTCGGGTCCTTAATCAGCATTACTTTGCCTTTAAAACTTGGCCCTTTAATATCTTCTATCGTGATTCCTGAACTCGCATCTGAACTAACCTTTGTATGAGCAATAGCTTTTCCATCGCTTGTCCCTTGGGAAGCATCCGCCATAATACGATCAATTTCAGCTTGCGAAAGAAAAGCCTTAACAACCTGAGGGTGGCGCGAGGTGTAAACAGACCCAACAGCTACAGTTTTAAGAGACTGAAAGGGTCCCCAAAACAAAACGAAAGGAGCTAGAATTGCGCCTAAAATAAGATTATAAATTAAAAAGGCAAAGACCTTCCTTACTCTGATGGTGCTCTTAGTTCTCATTCAAACTACCCCTTCTTTTAGATTGTTCACTCGTTAGCAAAAAAACAAGCCGCAAGTTTTTGAGATGCGGCCCCGAACTATTTGTTTAGTGTTATCGTCTTTTAAATTCTTTTCTTAATCTCCCTATAGAGTAAATAATAAGTGCACAATTCAAATAGAAACTTATCTGGACGGAACTCCAACTAAAATTTCCGAGTTTTAATCCAGCTAATTGACTGATTAAACCAGCAATCATTCCAATAACTATTATAGACCACATTTGAATGACAACGTTATATTTCTTACGTTTAGAAAAGAAGTAAATATAGAGTATTAAAGAAATTAGGAAAATACTTCTTGAAGCCAATAAAATTAATGTCATTTTTACCTCATTGCAAACATCATTAAAACAACCATGTACCTAGTATAACAAAACATATATATACTATCAAGATTCCATGTCAGGTATATATAGGGAGAAACATTATCCTACTTCTCTGTTATTAAGATCAATAAACAAGTTAAGAACCGCCTTTTCAATACGGTTCTTAACCTATAAGGTATTCGCATTTAATTAGGGTTAATCTCTATACGGTACGTCAAGTCAGCCGCTTTGTCAATCATGTTTGCGACACTACAATATTTCTCCATAGAAAGCTGAACTGCACGCTTCAGCTTATCTTCAGAGAGTGAATCGCCCCAGAATTTATAAACAACTTCAATATCTTTAAAAACACGAGGGTGATCATTCGCGCGTTCACCTTCCACAGTGGTTTCAAATCGCTGTAATTTAACCTGCATCTTTTCAAGAATCGAGACAATGTCCATACCACTGCAACCTGCGATTGAGATTAATAGGAGTTCCATAGGACTGGTTCCATGCCCGGTTCCTCCAGCAGTAACACTTGCATCCAAATGAGTCAAGACTTTTGAGCTTCCTTCGCCCTGAAAATGCATCCCTTTAATATGTTTAACTAACACTTTCATAATCAAAACTCCTTTCGGTCGGATCAATCCGGATCAGGTAACCAAATGCCTTTGAGAACATCATGGGCAACAGACTTTATTGATTTACGGGTAGACATTGCTTGATTACGTAAGGCAGCGTATGCTGCTTGCTCAGAGCAACCCCGTTGTTGAATTAGTTTAAGCATAGCTTGAAAGATTATCTTTCGAGTTTTAAGTTCTTCCTCTAAACGTTGAATTTGTTGGGAATGTTCTGTTTCACGGATAAAGCGATGCTCCGCAAGTTGTATTGCTGCTGCCATGTCAAGTGCACGCCATGGATATTGAATAACGTGGTGGACATCTGCTGCTATAACTTCAGATAAAGCGTGCTGTTCTTCTTGGGTAAGCACTACAATTACAGGACACAGATGTTGCACAATAAGATTTTGAAGAACTTCCGAAGAACTCAAGCCACGTAGATTCCAACCTAGAATAATAATATCTGGTTCGAAGCGATGAGCAAGACGCAAGGCTTCCATCCCATTATCCGTGGTGGCAAGCATCTGATAACTCAAAAGTGGTAATACCACTTTTATTTCAAGGCTTAATGATGGGTTTCCCGATACTAATATTGCCCTTTTCATCTTAAATCACTCATTTCATAATCTCACTCTCACTTCACTCCTAGTGATTATTGTGAGCATATTGAAACGATACTGACTACTAGCTATTTCGCTAACGCACTGAACTTTTCATCATCCGGACGAATTTCTGAGTCTTGTTGAAGAAACGTTTGAACCGGAGCAGGAGAGTCCAAACGCAGTGGGAAAATTAGTATAAATAAAGCAGTCCCTCCAACGGCAAGTGCAAAGTATTGTAATAAAATAATAAAACTAACAACCGGTATAAGGTTTGAAGGGGTACCAATCGCATAATTATACGCCTGAACAAGTTTTAAATTAGCATTTTGAAGCTGATTTTGAGTCCACTCGGTATGGGTTGTGTCGCTAGTTTTTATATTAATCCAAACAGACTTTCCGACAAAATCTACAGAATTTATAAGCTGGTGTCCCAGCTTATAAAAGGGATCTAATGTAGAAAAATAGATAAAACCCTTAGTTGTGAAGATTCGATCCATTTCTACCGGTGTCCCGGTTATAGCTGCTTTAGCATATGTCCTTTCAATTCTTAAAATATCATTATTGTCAATATTCACGGGACCATGATCTGTAACGATCGTGTACAAACTATTGTCGACCAACTCAATATTTTCAACTTTAACATCTAAAAACCGTATGCATACCATCGACAATAGAACAATGAATAAACTAATAAAAATAACAGATCCCGCTATCCGTTCGCGATCCATCTGTTTTCGTATATTAACCACTGTTTTACACGTCCTTTACTTTACATCTGCTTTCTTATTCTAGTGTAACCACAATACTCATTGTACTATAAATAATATAGTGAAACAAATTTACTTTTCGCATAAAAACTACAAGGAAAGACATAATGCCTTTCCTTGTACGATCCCACATAGTTTATCCTTGATTTTGTCGACGATTTGAATGGCGTGCCGCTAAATAATCAAGAACACGTTTTGAAGAGGTATTAAGTATTTGATTTTCCATAATCCCAACCTCATGTACCAATTCAAGTGCGTGTCTGAACTCACCAACTCTATTCCAGAAGTGAGCATCACTTCCCAGAATAACAGGCCCTTGATACTTCAACATATAACGTGCAAAACGACGGCAATTCCCCCATGCCCCACTCTTTTCTTGGGACAGTGAACTATTATTAATTTCAACAGGAACATTTAATTGGGCTGACATATAAGCGATTTTTTCGAGATCGAGTTCAAATTCCGGTCTTCCAGGATGAACCATCATATCAACCATGGGATTTTCCATGACTTTAATATAAGCTTGTGTATTTTGCTCAGATGTTCCTCCCGGGTAACAAATTGGATGAAGTCCGGCTAGAACGAGCTTCATTCGTCCTAGATAATGTTCAGGAATATCCAATTCTCCTTCATAACTCGTAATATTAGCTTCAACACCGGGTAAAATTTGAACACCGAAAAGTTCGTCAGGGAGAATTGCTAAATTCCCAAAGTGATACAAATGAGGGGCGCCTGGCATACTGGGAGCATGATCAGTCATACCAAGTATTTTAAGGCCTTTTCTTGATGCAGCCTGAGCATTTTCGGTTAAAGTACTGTAGGCATGTCCGCTTGCAACTGTGTGCGTATGTAAATCAACTTCAATCTCCATATTCAAACACCTCATGCCTATTATATCCCTTGTTTTAGAAAAAACAAAATAAGTGCTACTTAATTAGCACTTATTTCATTCTTTAAATTATTGTTTCTTTACAACTGTGGGTACTTTTACGGTCGAATCAACATTGAAACGAAAGCTAGCTTCTGTTGCCTGTTCGACTCCCCCTTCGGGATTCGGTTTAATTCGCAAAGTCATAATATGTTGTCCAGCAGTTGCGCTTTTACCTAATGCATCTCCTAAAGCTTTAATTTGTTTAAAAGCTACACGGGCTGTGCCACCAGGCTCTAATAACGTTAAAACTCCCGGTGATATTACCTTTTTAGTGTCATCTCCAATTAGATTCACCTGTAATTCCACAGGAACATTTGTCATCTGTTTAGACGTAGTATTTTGTACTGTCACCACTAGGTCAAAAGTTTTAGCATTGATCACTTGTTGCCCTTTTAGCACAATGCTTCCATACGTTAGGTCCTTGACAATCGAATCGGGTACCACTGTAACACCCAGCATTTTAATTTCGGGTACTTCGTCAATTTTACTAACACTTGAATGGGTGTTTTGCCATAGTGAAAAACCTGTAAATCCAAATAAGCAAATTACAAAAACACTGGCGATCATGACGAAGTATTTACGGTCAACCGCAATAATTTTAGCCAAAATTAAGCACCTCCAAATTAAATTTACTCTTAGAAAAACCTATGCATGTCCTTTACAGGACATGCATAGGTTTGAAAATTTATTTTTTCTTTTCACGTTCGTAATACATTTGATGCCTTATGTCTTTTTCAACAGTCAATCGGTAGATACGTGTGGATTGAATTATTCGAGAAGTCGTGCGCACACCGATATACTCTTCCATTTCATCTAGCGTAAGATTTGAAGTTATAACAGTGGGAAGCTGTTCGTTAACACGATAATTAATTATTGAATAAAGACGATTTCTTGTCCATTCAGTATAATTATGAACACCTAAATCATCAAGAATCAAAATAGGGATTGTTCGAGCTGTATCTAACAAATCTAGTTCATTAACTTGCGACTTATAGGTTGCTCTTAATTCGTCTAAGAGATCGGGTACGACTAAAAAAAGAACCTTTAATTGTGCTTCCATAAGTTCATTGGCAATAGCCGCGGCCAAAAAGGTTTTCCCAGATCCAACTGGCCCTGTAAAAAGAACCCCAAGACTATGGGGATTCTGCTGACATTTATGAACAAAATTTTTAGCAGCTTGTAAGGCTCTCGATGCCCCATCACTGTGCGATTGATCACCAAATTCAGATCTGTAATACTCAAGTCTGAATCGTTCAAAGCGACAGTTCATCAAGTCTCGTGAGATCCGTGCATTACGAAATTGATTTTCTATTTTCCTTGTTTGCATGCAACTACAGGGATGGGCTACATCATCTTCAAGATAAATTCCTCGTCCTTGACAGATGGGACAACATAAAGCTTTCTCAAAATTCGCATGATTACTGCCATTATCTTGGAGTGATAGTGAGGAAATCGACGGAGTGTTTAAGCTGGACTTTTCGTAATAATTATGTGGATTGGCATCTAAACCACTACTTTTCAAGATTTCTTTTACACTTTTCATTTGAGCCATTTCCCTTCTCTAAAATCCAAGTTAGAATTTCGCAAAGGATTTTAATTTATGTTGTGTAACCCTAATGTCAGTGATTATAAATAGAAATTATCATATTTATTCGTTAATGTTTTGGAAACCTTTTCTTTTACCTTTGCTAATTTTTTCTCTTGGCGAGACTGAAAATAAGCATCTTCTGCCTCTATTTCGCCACGCGTTCGTAACCCTTTTTTCTCCCACTCTCGAAGAATAGAATCTAGATAACGAAAGTTACGAATACCTGCACTTACTCCCCTTCTTAAGGCTTCAATGATAAGCTCTTCCGAAAAATGGGATGACAGCCAACGATCCAAATTCTCACACTCTAATTTAGTAAGCGGTCGGCCAAGTTCTTGCTCGAATATTTGCACCAAATTTTCCATGGGTAAGTTTGGTGAAGTAACCGTAGACAGCGGTATATGTTGGCTTTGTTGTTTCATTGTGCGCTCTTGATCCAGCTTTTGAGAGCGATCTATAGCCCAAAGTTCAGCAAGTTCATCAATCAAACCTACAAAACTATAACCATCATACCACTTTTGTTCAGTTGGGTTCCAGTGCCGTTCTATAGCGAGTAATTTTCGCTCAACTAAACGACCAACAGCTTCTTCGATCTCCGAAATAGAATCTGTCATTCGCTCAGCTAATGTGGTGATTGATGGATATGGATTTATTTCAGCTTCGCAAAAGATCTGTATCAATACCATCATATCACGATCATTCAATCCTATTTCTTTATAATGTGTTAAAAGATATTTAGGAACTGCAACAGCACCGGAAAAGAAGAGAGCTTGTGTAAAGCTCCCATAAACACTAACTTTATTCATTGACGACACTCCTAATACCCATAAGAAAATATTCTAAATTATTCTCTCTTTATGTGTATAATCCTTCCAAAATTAATAAGGCAACAACAATTTCCAGATAAAAAGGTGTTGTATTTACAAAAAAAAACCGCAGGTCCAAAAGCATAATCCCAAATATTGGCAGGATAATAGGACACCTTTGGCGTATATAGATTCAAAAGAATAAAGGAGGACAAGTTATGGACTTCCGAGAAGAACTCATCCGTATTGTAGATAAATCTGGAGCACACCCTGCTTGGGGTGTTAAACATTGTTATAGGGTTTATCATCTAGCCAAAGAGCTTTCTAATCATTTAACCTTAGATGATGAAATTCTTTATACAGCTGCTTTGCTACATGATACAGGGAAATACCCTATATATGCGCTCAAAAACATGGACCACGCTTTGCGTTCCAAAGGGGTTACAACTAATATCTTACAACAAATGATGTTTTCCCCGACCAAATTGCCCATAATCTTAGATGCTGTTGAAAACCACATGTACTACTCGGAACCAGGGCGAAGTGACGAAGCAGTTTATATACGCGAAGCAGATATCTTAGACAATTTAGGCAATATAGGATTAATGCGTTTGTTCAGTTTGGTAGGACAAGATGAGTTAATCCAGACTCCAGAAAATGCCCTTGATAGGGCTCGTCTATTCGCAGATGCCCTTCCAGATAAAGTATCAACAAAAGCAGGAAAGCGCTTAGCCATAAAGAGACGCGAAGAGACCCTCCGCTTCCTAGCCGGAATTAAGCGCCAAACCTCAGAATATGCCTGGATCTAATTTCGGACGTTATCTTAATGCCGTCGTCCCCGTTCTTGTTCTTCAAGCAAGCGTGTCATGCTGTCCAAAAGGTTGATAACTCGGTCAAAATTCCGAGTTCGTTGACCTTCATCTAAAAGCCGTTTTAGATAATGACGGAACCGAATATAGGCTCTATTGACTTGAGCCCGAGTCGCTTTAGAATTCGAAACATTAGAACGTTGAGATGATATTGGGATACGCTTGGTAGTCGATTTGCCAATAGATACATAGGAATTTGAATCCGAGCGTTCTTTTTCCTCACTAACCTGTATGGAATCATTCGGTTTTATCCATATTTTTTGAGGGGCATGCTGTACGACCTGATTAGATATAAATTCAAGAGTTTCACCTAATTGAGGGATTAATGATTTCTTTTCAAATCTTTCTTGAATTTTATCGGAGAAAACCATTTGACTTTCTAATTCTCCGTGAACAAGAATGATTTGCTCCGCCCTATTTCCTAAAAGGGAAAGCCAATGAAGAAGTTCTGCTTGATCAGCGTGAGCAGATAAACCGTCCATACGGCTTATTCGAGCTTTGACCGCGACCTTTTCTCCATGTATTGTTACTTCATCGGCTCCATCTGAAAGAATTCGACCAAGAGTACCTTGAGCCTGATAACCGACAAAAAGAATTGTGGCATTTTCTCTCCACAAATTATGTTTTAGATGATGTTTTATGCGTCCAGCATCAGCCATTCCACTAGCGGCAATAATAATTGCTCCACCTTCAATTTCATTGAGGGCCATTGAATCCTGAGCAGTTTGACTAAAATGAACATTAGCCATGTTCAAAGGACTGCTACCCTGTTGAATAAGTTGACGTGTTTCCGAGTCAAAATGCTCGGTATTCTCTTGAAATATCTTTGTTGCTGCAATAGCTAAGGGACTGTCAATGTACACCGGTAAAGTAGGTATACGATTTTCGTCCTGTAATTTTCGCAAATAAAAAAGAAGGTCCTGGGTTCGTTCTATGGCAAAAGCCGGAATAATTAAATTACCTCCAGCTTCGTATGTCGAACGAATCGTCTCAGCAAGTTGTTCCGAACGATCTATTTTCTCCAAACCGGCATTCCCATCATGAAGACGATTTCCATAGGTGGTTTCCATGATTACAACTTCTGCTTCACTTAATATACTTGGATCCTCGAGATAAGGTTGATTAATGTTCCCAATATCACCAGAAAACACAATAGATTTAGTAAAATTCGGCTCATTGATATGCATCAATACGTGTGCAGAGCCTAAAATGTGGCCCGCATCATAGAGTTGAAAAGAAACCGTTGGAACAAGATCCATTTGTTTCAGATAGGGAATTGGCTTAAAATACGGTAGTGTGTCTAGAGCATCTTGAACTGTATATATTGGAACCAGTGGTTGCAAACCAGCTCTCATACGCTTGCGATTCTTACGTTCAACTTCAGTTTCTTGAATATGGCCACTATCCGGGAGCATTATGGAACATAATTTAATTGTTTCGGGAGTAGCCCAAATGGTTCCCTTAAAACCTGCCTTGACTAATTTCGGCAGCATTCCAGAATGGTCTGTGTGTGCATGAGTTAAAATGACTGCGTCAATACTTGAAGGATTATAAGGAAACTCACCATAATTTAGCTCTTTCAATGCTTTTGATCCCTGAAACATTCCACAATCAATTAAAATTCGTGATTCGCC
>JAUZPJ010000320.1 GCA_030706025.1 Bacillota bacterium
CTTAGTACAATACTATATTTTTTAAAAGGGTGCATTGAAAGCACCCTTTTAATATAAATCCAATATATTAAGTTAGATCCCGTATAAAGAATCCCGACGTTCGTTCGCAAATTTTTAGTTTCGTGGAGGGGTAGAGAGATGAATAAGTTAAAACGTATTTCTAATGTTTTTGAATCTGCAGAAGAAGTTCCTTTTGACGACTCCTCCAGGATTATTTTAATGAGTGACGTCCATAGGGGTGATGGAAGCTACGCTGATGATTTTTCAAAGAACCAAAATCTGTATTTTGCGGCCTTAACCCATTACTATAATGAAAACTTCACCTATATAGAGATTGGGGATGGCGACGAACTTTGGAAGAATAAAAAACTTTCGGACATTACTTCCGTATATAGTAATACATTTTGGCTTCTCTCAAAATTCTTCAATGAAGGAAGACTCTATTTGATTTTTGGAAACCATGATATGGTAAAAAGAGACGAAAAGTTTGTGAAAAATAACATGAACCAATTCTTTGACGAACGAGAGAATAAGTATATTCCTTTATTCGAAAATGTTAAACTTCATGAGGGGTTAGTATTAAGGCATAGGGTAACAGACCAAAAGATTCTCTTGCTCCACGGGCATCAAGTAGATTTCTTAGATTATGACCTGTGGAAGTTAAGTAGATTCATGGTTAGGTATTTATGGAGGCCACTAGAGTTAATAGGTGTAAAAGACCCAACAAGTACCGCCAAAAACCATGGGAAAAAAGATGCTGTAGAAACAAAACTTATAGAGTGGGTAACTCGGGAAAAACATATGATTATTGCCGGGCATACCCATCGGCCAATGTTTCCTGAAGTGGGTGAACCCTTGTATTTTAATGATGGAAGTAGTGTACATCCTCGCTGTATTACGGGAATTGAAATTGTAGATGGTAATATTACTCTAGTCAAATGGAATGTACAAACGAGGTATGACGGTACAATGTTCATAGGTAGAGAAGTACTGGTAGGTCCGAGAAGATTGAAGGATTACATCTATCAATAATCTCCATGAAATCTAACTCTCAAGCCTTCATGAGATTACTCTTAGGTCCGAACTTGGATAAACAAGATTTCTCTTATTTGCTTTATACATGGCGTCGTCTGCCTTCGAAATAAAAGAATCAATGGCATCTTCGAAATTATAACTGGCCACACCGAAATTCGCTGTCACTTTGATAGTTAGGGAATTACAGGGTGGCCATTTTCATGAGTTGCGTTACATTTATAAATTTGGGCAGAATATCTTTGAGGTGATTTGAAATGAAATGTAATGTTGGAAAAACCGAGCAAATTGTAAGAATTGTAATCGGCGTTGCTATCGTTTTTTTAGGTGTATACTATAGAAGCTGGTGGGGGCTTATTGGTCTTATACCAATAATTACGGGTTTAATTCGGTATTGTCCTGCTAGTGATGTCTTAGGAATTTCGACTTGTGATATTAAAAACAAGTAATAGTTTCACTCGACTACGGTCTTATCTAGAGTAAGACCGTATCTTTTTTTACGACCCGCAAAAATGACCCATGCTTAAGAAGTTATCCACTAAAATTGCAACATCTTCTTTGTGATGTATTTCGTTATGTCCATACCCTGTAACAATAAAATCTTTCATTTCTTCCAACTTAGTAGAAACGACTTCTACCCTGCCATCATTTTCATTGGGCAAAAGAATCCCTAATAACAGAGTACGTTTGTTGCCCGCAATAACTCCTATGTCCGGAACAGTCCTATTAACGGGTAATGGGATCCGGTTTCCATTTGATTTAAGGTCATATAAAGGCTTGAAAATGTGGACAATTGGTGGAAAAAGTGTACAAGCTATGTCTGCCAGTTTAGATCCGTTATTCGGTGGGGCAATTAATACACATCGGCCTAAATTCGGAAAGTAGTTGCTAGCTAGATAACTTCTAATAATAAGACCGCCCATACTGTGCCCAACAAGATGAATCGGTTGTTCCGGCATTTGAGAAAGCCTTCGATCAAGCTCAATTTTTAGAACGTCTTTGCAATCTTCTAGTGTTCCAAATCTTGTCGGAAGATTTAAAGAAACACAATGGTATCCTAGGCCCGTTAAATTTGATTTTAGTGTTGTCATATCTGATTCGTTCCTGAAGAATCCGTGAATTAACACTACTGTTTTGTTTTTCATTTCAGAGCGTGCTCCGAAAGCACCTGCTCCACATACCGAAAAGCTTCATTTATTTCGTCCGTCTCAGGAATAAACACCTTGATTCGTTGGAGGAATTGTTTCCTTTTGGCAATCTTCGACGCGGTAGGTAAAGTCAGGTCTAGAAACCAAGACACTCGGATCAACTTAATATCCGCCGGGTATTGAACACTGGAATAGGTAATCTGCCTGCCGCTTAAAATACCCTGTATGATTTCATGAGAGTATCTGTTATCCGAGTGATTATTCTCAACCGCAAAATACGGCGTTCTCTGGGGATTCTCATAAAAATTAATGATTTGCTCTAGTATGTCCAGTTTGTCTGCATCCCTAATGAGCTTACAGAACAACAAAGTATTCCCACGCACACTTTCATGGATCATTAGTCGATTGTGATTCCTTATGGCTGTGAAAATAATGGCCTTTTCCTGCTTACTCATATGATCGAATAGAATTTGATGTCGCTCTAAAATCGATAACCCCAATTCTGCATGATCCTCACTAAGATGATCCTTAAAGGTATGATATTTTACATATTGCTCAAAACGTCCAACGTCATGAAAAAGTCCGATCACTTCTGCCAAAAACATAGAGTTCGGATCGAGCTGCTCTTCACCAAGTGTGAGCATTAGGTCTCGAACTCTCAGAGAATGTTCTTCTTTATAGTTTAAGTTAGCCTGGACTTCCTCATCGGTTGAAGAATAACTCTTAACATAACCTTTAAACCAGGAAGTAAAAAAACGAATATCGTCTTGTTTCATCAGTTGGTCAACGCTCCTTAGATTTTAAAAATCAAGTATGGTTCATGTCACCAACTACTTACAATTCCACAAGCTTATGAGATATCCTTCATGTTTCATGGCTGTTTTTTGTTTTAGACGAACCCCTAAGTAAGATCCAAGCCATGCAAAAACTGTGTTACTGTTATATTAACAAAGCTTTGGCCTATCGGCTTTGTCTCATAAAAGGAATACAGGGCTAAGATAATGACGGCAGGAAGACTAATACTTAACCCACAAGCCAATGACCTTTATGATGACTCTAACGAACTATTAATATGCGAGGTGAAAGAATATGAAAAAGATTACCGATAGACAATTATTGTGTTATATTAACAAAGTTAGGATAAGATAAGTTTGGTGTATCCTTTGGAGCTATCAAATATGGTTTAACAATTGGCTTCGTGGAGTAATCTCTCTTATCTAGCAACCGGTGGGATTTTTGGTATAGTAACTTCATTATTTAATTTCCAAACTGGGACATGATTCTTTGTTGAAGGGCAAAGTTTGTCAAACGCTTTTAGCGAGGTCGTA
>JAUZPJ010000321.1 GCA_030706025.1 Bacillota bacterium
CGGACAACTCTAATGCTATCTAGATATGTATTATGATCAGTTCCGAGGTCACTATCCTGTGAAATGCGACGGTCGTGACCATAAGTAATATGACTCAAATCCTTTACGCGAGAAGACGTCTCCAAATATGGTATTGTTGATGGAGAATTTAGGTCCGAACGAATTTATAAAGCTCGAAATCTCATTGAAAAACCCAACCCAGAGGATTCTCCTGCTACACCGTTAGCGATTATGGGCCGGTATATCATTAGTCCGGAGATCTTTGATATTTTAGAAACCCTTGCACCTGGAAAGAGCGGCGAAATACAACTGACTGACGGTTTACGAGAACTTAGTAAAAAGCGTGAAGTTCTTGCCTATGATTTTAAAGGTCGTCGATATGATATAGGCGATAAATTTGGTTTTCTCCAGGCTAATATCGAGTATGGTTTACGAAGTGAGGAAATATCAGACTTCTGCAATATTTGCGAGAGTTAGTATTTCAATCCTAATTTATAAACCACTTGGAGTCTTGAGAAAATAAAACTAGAGGGATGGCCTAAAGAATTTGGGCCATCCCTCTAGTTTTATTCTTTTTACTTCTTTTGATGATAATCCCAACGTAAAGGATTAAAGGGTTAATTGTTGTTAATACATTAATCCAACGTCCGGATGGACTTTGTCATCTTCGACCACTATGGTTTCAACCCACGCACCCGCACGGGGTGCGAACAAGCTACCATCAAGGAAATTGACGGATTAAACCTAAAGTAAGGACCTGCACTGGAATCATAAAGCGGTGATCTGCGCTAAGTTGTTGAGTTGGCAAACCGAAGTATTTTAACCCGTGTAGCTGTTTGTTTAAATCTTATAAGAAAGGTTGTTCCATTTTTATTGGTTTGTATTTCTATCTTAGCATTGTGCCTGGCAGCAATACTGTAACATACTGCCAAACCCAAGCCGGTCCCATTATCTTTCGTTGTGAAGAAGGGAGTTCCAATCTTTTCAAGAACGTTGGGGCTAATCCCTTTCCCTTTGTCCTGTACCGCTAAAACTATCTCCTCACCGTCGTTGAAAATCCTGATAATCAATCCGGTACCTGGTGAGGCCTCTAGCCCATTGCGGACAAGATTAAAAATTACTTGACGAATTTCACCTTCGTTTAGAAGTAAATCTGAAGTCTCTTCGAGTTCAAGCGTAATGTAATTTGAGCTTTTTATGGCGTCAGATTTAAGTAGCGGTAACATTGCTTCCAAAATAGCGTTTAGATTTGTTGGCTTCACTTCTATCACCCTATTTTTGGCCACTGAAAGATATTCAGTAATAATAGAGTTTACACTATCCATTTCATCAACCATGAGGTCAAACTGACTCTTAAATTTAGCACATTCTTCTTTACAGCCAAGTAATTGCAGAAAACCGCGAACCGTTGTCATTGGATTCCTAACTTCATGGGCGATACCCGCAGCCATTTCGCCCACCAGATTTAGCCGATCCAAGCGGGCCATTTCCTTTTCTAACTGTCTCAATTCAGTTATATCATTTAAGGTTTTTAGAATACATTTTTGCCCGTTAACAGTTATTAACTCCGCAGAAAACAATCCTTTACGTATACTTCTTGACTTTGTAAAGATGTTAGCCTCAATATTTCGAAGAGAGCCTTGTTCTTCCAGTACCTTAATTACTTCAGTACGTTTATTTGGGTTTTCCCATAAATTTAGTTCCATGGATGTGTGCCCCAATATCTCATCCCGGTTATAGCCGAACATCCTAGTATAACTGTCGTTTACATCAATATACAAATCATCCTCCAGCGATTCTAAGGCCATAGGACTTGGGTTTAAATTAAAAGCTTTGAAGAATCTTTCCTCACTGGCTTTTAACGACTCCAACGTTTGGTTATTATGCAGAACAATGGCAATTAGCTCGCAAAAAACGGAAATTAACTCGGTATCATTATCTGAAAATCCCCCGGGTTTGTTTCCCAGAACTAAAAAACCTATAACTTTATTATTAAGCATTAAAGGTGCATATAACACGTTATCTATTCTAACATGCCCTTCCGGTATTAACTCCTGCCACTCGCAATTCACAAAATCATTGTTATAAACCGCTTTTTTACTATTATATGCTTCAGTCTTAATGCCGCGAATTGTCGACGGTAGTTGTAAATCACAGGTGCAATTTTGACCGCCCAATTCTATATGTTGGACATCATAGCATTGGTTATTGTCCCATAACATCATATACCCTGCTGTTGCACCAACTAAGCTTAAACAGGAATAAAATATCTCTTTAGTAGTGGATTTATAATCCTGACATTTTAAAACTGAACGCGTGGCCTCGAATAATGCCTTAACTTCTGCCTCGCGCTGTTGAGATTCCGTCAGCGTTTTCAATAACCTATCTTCTATTTGCTTACGTTCAGTAATATCTGTTAAGGAAATTAACAAACACTTATCACCGTCTAATTCAATTAACTCAGCTGATAAAAGTGATACACAAACTTCACCCGATTTAGTGTTGAAGTTAACTTCCAGGTCACAGATTGGTTGTTGTTTAAAAAGCATACTTATGATGATTTTGTCACGCTGTTTAGGGTTGCTCCAAAGCCTTATCTCTGAAGCTGTTCGTCCTATTACTTCTTTTCGGCTGTAACCCATAGAACGCAAAAAACGATCATTAACTTCAACCATGGCATTATCCTTAAGCCTTGAAATAACCATCATTGATGAACTTGAATTAAATCCCTTGCGAAAACGCTCTTCAGATAAACGTAAACTTTCCTCTATTTGTCTACGTTCAGTAATATTATGACCAACAGCATATAATAACCCCTTCTCAACTAAAGGGGTCAATGTCCACTCAAACCATTGATAAGAACCATCCTTGTTAATATAGCGATTCTCAAAATTACTGATAAATACACCCTGGAATGCCTCTCTAACGACTTTATTTGTCTCTTGTAAATCATCTTGATGAACAAAATCATTAACAAATTGCAAAGCTGGTTCCCCAACAATTTCCTCTGGATCACATCCAACACTTTTACAAAACATAGGATTAATGTGTTTTATCGTTCCATCAAGTTTGACAACTGCAAACGCATCGAGAAAAAGATTAATGAAGCTCTTGAATTCATCTTCAGTTTGCCTGAGTTGCATCAATTCATTGATTAATTGTTCTTTTGTTTTTTCCTCATCCCTCATGATTCTGCCCCCAAAATATCAATAAAACCATTTTTCTATTTAGATATGTATTTATACAAAGAATAGCAGATTACCTTCAGGGATTTTAAGTAATAATGTCGAATGCTTTCATAACAGCACTATAAGCAATGAATAGCGAAAAAGCAGTGCAGTAAGCTAGACCTTTGGCAATCACCGATTGCACTACAGCCTGTGGTGTGCGATTTGTCGGGTAAGAAAACACATTGAGTACCTAAGTTACGGAATAAACATTTCCCATGGGAACAGTCAGTAACCTATGATGCTCCTCTCAC
>JAUZPJ010000322.1 GCA_030706025.1 Bacillota bacterium
ATTAGCTCTCAATAAAAAAAAAATGTCCATTTTTTATACTCAACATAAAACTTCTAATTCTCAGATTCATCGTCCGAAGAAATTACCTGGTCCCAGGCTGCCAAAATCTCGGGGTCTGTACACTCCTTAGAAACAACAGCTTGTCCAATCCCTTTGGGCAGAATTAAGATTTTTCGTCCCCCTTGATTTTTCTTATCCGTATTCATCCTTTGCATTAAAGCATAGGAGTCTTGCCCTTTAATCATCGTGGGTAACCCAAAGGCCTTCAGTAAACGTTTGATTCTATCGACCTCCTCAAGGGCAATAAAACCTTTGGCATTAGCCAAGTATGCAGCTGCTACAAGGCCAATACTAACCCCCTGCCCATGAGTCACACCGCGATAGTTCATCTCCGTCTCTAAGGCGTGTCCGAAGCTATGTCCAAGATTTAGGAGGGCACGTACTCCCTGTTCTCGCTCGTCTCCGGAAACAATTCTCACCTTCACCGCCGAAGACCGTGTGACCATTTCACGCCAAATCGAGGGATCACGCTGCTTAATGCTTTCTTCCTGTTTCTCGAAAAACTCGAACAGATCAAAATCGTCAATTATGGCATGCTTTATGCTTTCTGCTATACCATTTTCAACTTCTCCCCAAGGCAAACTTTCTAGGGTTGTGAAATCTGTCCAAACGGCTTGGGGAGGATAAAAGGAACCTAAGATATTCTTACCCGCTGGATGATTGACGGCAACTTTCCCACCAATACTGCTGTCTACTTGGGCCAACAACGTTGTGGGGACTTGAATCAAACGGATCCCTCGCATAAAAACACTGGCAAAAAAGCCTGCCAAATCCCCGATTACTCCTCCTCCGAGAGCAATAACGAGGGTTTTACGGTCTGCACCGTAGCGCAAGGCCGACGTCGTCAGCTGACTTAAACGTTCAAGCGACTTGCTCTCCTCTCCGGCAAGGATTTTGAATAGATTTACTCGATAGTCGTTAAGCCCTTCCATGAGGCGGTCGTAGTAAAGGTCTGCAACAGCGTGATTCGTAACGATCAAAATGTGTTCAAGATCCTCAAACTGAGAATGTAAGTACTCCCCTAACTCCTGAAGAGGTGCTCCTAAAAACACTGGATAAGATCTATCTGCTCTTACTTCTATCTTTTGCCATTCTGCTAAACTCATTTTCTTTCATCCTTCCAAGCTGTGCAAGAATCTCACTCACCACTTCATCGATCGTTTTTTGGGATGTATCCACCGTATAATCGGCCTGGGCGTAGCTTGCTTGCCGTTCGGACCATAATTTTTCAATCGCTTCTCTGGGACCTTTGAGGAGAGGGCGGTCATTCTTATGACCGATTCGGCTGAGAATAACCTCTAACGAGGCATGAAGGCAGATAATGACCCCATTTTGGGCCAAAAGCTCCCAGTTAAGCGGATTTAACACAGTCCCTCCGCCCGTAGCAATCACGATTTGTTCCTGCTGACTGAGCTTCGCTACCACAATCCTTTCTTCTGAACGGAAACGGGTCTCCCCATGACGCCGAAAAATATCAGTCACACTCATACTAGTTACTTCACCAATTTCGCAATCCGTATCGACAAAATCCCAAGCGAGCGACTGGGCTAGGCGCTTACCGACCGTGCTTTTGCCTGTTCCCATAAAACCAATGAGAACGATATTTCGCATGGAGATCCTTCCTCTCACTAATTAAGTGTTAAATATTTTTGATAAGCTTCCCAAGCCGCTTGTAGTTCCGAAAAGCTGTCCGCTGGAAATTTCTCAAGGACCGCCTCAGCAATAACCCAAGCTACCACATGTTCTAATACAACTAAGGCTGCGGGGACTGCACAGACGTCTGATCGTTCTACACTTGCTTTGACAACCTCTTTAGTTTCCAAGTGCACTGTTTCTAAGGGCTGATACAGAGTAGGAATCGGTTTCATAACTGCTTGAAGGATGATGGGTTCACCGTTACTCATTCCCCCTTCAATTCCTCCAGCATGATTCGTTCGCCGTTTAAAACCCTGTCCCTCACGATAATAGATCGGATCATGAACCTTTGATCCCATTCGATCCCCCAGTTCAAAGCCTAACCCGAAAGAGATTCCCTTCATCGCTTGCACCGAAAGAACTGCTTGGGCCAATCTTCCATCTAACTTTCGATCCCACTGTACATGGGATCCCAGCCCGGCCGTAAGATGATGAACTTGCACCTCTAATAGTCCTCCCAAGGACTCACCCTCACTCTGAGCTGCCTTGAGCCGCTCTCCCATCTGCTGTTCGGCATTAGGGTCTCCCACGGACCATTCCGATTGTTTTACACGTTTCCAATATGCATCGTCATCTACATACTTCGCATGGACCCCACCAACGGCAAGAACATGCCCTTTGATCTCTACCCCTAAAGCCGATAAACCTTGTCTGGCGATACTTCCGATGGCCACCCGCATAGCGGTCTCCCGAGCACTTGCCCTCTCTAAAATATTTCGAACTTCGGTATGGTATTTAAGGGCTCCGGTCAAATCCGCATGTCCAGGTCGGGGAGTCAATACTTTACGGCTTTCCAAATCAGCCTCTTCTCCCCAAGCCATGATTTTCTCCCAGTTTTTCCAATCCCGATTTAAGATTTCCAAAGCAATCGGTGCCCCAGTACTTAAACCACCCCGAACTCCAGAAACAAGTTGAATCTCATCTACTTCGATGGCCATTCGTCCGCCTCGACCAGGACCTTGCTGCCGTTGTCTTAAAGCCTCATCAATGCTATCCTTGGAAATCTTCATCCCGGACGGAAGTCCTTCAATGATTCCTACTAATTTCTGACCATGCGATTCCCCCGCTGTTAAAAAACGCACTGAATTCCCTACTCTCTATCTCGGTAATATTATTAAGAATTCCCAAAAGACAAACCAATGTTACGAAAACTATTTACCCTTCTCTGATACGCATGCCCACGGGAGCAACAATGATACTCCTACGCTCACCCTTAGAGTTGGTTAAAACGATGGTTGATCCTACACCCCGCCCCAAAGCATTAAATGTTAAATCCTTCGGACTTCCAAAAAACTGGATACCATCTTTAAAATAAACATCCTTTACCCTTGTCCCTTGTCGAAAGATCTGATAATGCTGATCCCCTGTCTGATAATAAAACTTGATCGTGTACCAATTATTCTCGGCTAGTGCCGCCTGCCGCGTTTCCCGTATATCTTCCAATAGTTGTGTCGCAGCAAACGTCAAGTGTTCCTTTTCAAGGTTTACAGGAAGTTTTACGAGTAGCACAAAACCAGAGCCTGCAATAATTATGAAAACAAGTAACATCTCCAGCAACGTAAATCCTAGTTCATTACCCCTCTTCAGCTCATTTATTGTCATTTTGAACTCTACCTCTAACCCTCATAGAACATCCGCTGAAAGAGTTGTTTTTTTAACGCCTGCCGCATCTCTTCGACAGGGGCTTGTCCACCGAACCAGAACTCCCAAGCCAAAACTCCTTGA
>JAUZPJ010000323.1 GCA_030706025.1 Bacillota bacterium
AAAAGGTAAACCCCTGCATGCTGTAATCCCCTTTAATCAGGGATGCCACCCCTGTATAGATGACCTCCAGAACAAGGCCAATAATTCCGTAGATAAAAAAGCGTTTTAGTGTTTTCATAAAGTTAGTATGGTTTGACCCAGTTAGAGCATACATTAAAAGGACAGGGATTTCTTGGTAGTAATATAAACTTATATTTCCGAAAGAAGGTAATAATCCTTCCTTGTAGAAATAATTATTGATCATAAGTTTGGAATTGGTCAGGGTGTTTCTTTATATATATGAAACGTAATGTGAATTTTTGAGATAAAGGAGTGAGCAAGAAATGCGGAAAATTCGTAAAGCAGTAATCCCTGCAGCTGGGCTAGGGACTCGATTTTTGCCGGCTACCAAGGCTCAGCCGAAGGAAATGCTGCCGATTGTGGATAAACCGACGATTCAGTACATAGTAGAAGAGGCGATTCGATCAGGAATCGAAGATATTATCATTGTCACGGGTCGTAATAAGCGAGCGATTGAAGACCATTTTGACCGCTCGATGGAATTAGAAGCGTTTCTTGAAAAGAATGCGAAAGACGAATTACTTGATTTGGTTCAAGATATTGCGCGCTTGGCAGATATCTATTATGTTCGGCAAAAGGAAGCGTTAGGTTTGGGACATGCAATTTTTAGTGCTCGAAAGTTTATTGGCAATGAGCCGTTTGCGGTCCTCTTAGGAGATGACGTTATATACTCCGAAGTGCCGGCTCTACGCCAAATGATGAATCATTACGAACGATATGGAGCAAGTATGGTAGGCGTTCAGGAAGTCCCACTCGAGGATACCTCTAAATATGGGATTGTGGACGGTGAGAAATTTGCTGATCGCCTTTATCGAGCGAAGAACATGGTAGAAAAACCTCGCTCTGAGGACGCTCCGGACACTCGTTTAGCGATTATGGGTCGGTATATCTTAAACCCTGAGATCTTTGATATTTTGAGTTCTCTTCAACCCGGGAAGGGTGGGGAGATTCAGCTAACAGACGGTATCAAAGAACTAGGCCGTTATCAGGAGATCCTCGCTTATGAATTTGAAGGACGGCGCTATGACGTTGGAGATAAGTTAGGCTTTGTGGAAGCAACGATCGATTACGCATTACGGCGAGGAGACATTGCAGAAGATCTTATGAACTATCTGAGAAAAATGGTTCAACAAGTCGATATTGACGGTTAAACTGAAACCTCACTCTAAAAAAGTGAGGTTTTCTTTCAATTAGAGAATGGATTATGTCAGTCCCTCGACAAAATGAAGTGGGTAAATAGTTTGGGATGCTCAAAAATAATTTGGGTATGCTGCTTAATCTTCGCGAAATTTATGTGTTCAACGTAATTTTTATAGTTTACTTAAAACTGAGGACGGAAAATAGGCTAAGCCTTACAGCAAAAACGACACACTTTTCTCCTAATAATTGGTAAAATTCTAATGTACCAATCATGAAAATGATTTAAGGAGGGAAGAGAGCAATGAGACCATTAGACAAAAAAAGGATAGCCACTTTAGCAGGAACGTTAGTTCTGGCTGGTGCTGTTGTTGCCGCAGGGGTATATGGCCCAAGTGCCTGGAAGGTGTTTAGGCAACAAAGTTCCATCACGGACAAAGACGTAATTATCCAGACTCCTGGCGTTGATTCGATTGGGGCCCCAACGAACAACGGAACTGGAGCAGCACCTAATGGCACGGCACCGCCAGGATCGTCTGCAGCACCTGGAGCGGCTCAGCCAACAGCTACAGCACCTAGTACCATTACCACCCCCCCAGAAGGAGAAACGGTTTCCAAAAGTAAATATAGGGAGCCGGATACCAAACTAATTGATCTAGCACCTTCTGTCGCCGCATATTTTGGCGAGAATGCTTTAAGCAATGATGCTAAGACATTAGTCTTTGGTACAGCATGGAACATCCATCAATATGTGGACGGTTATCTCTTTGGCCCTGCAGCGGGCCCGCAGTTGAACGAACAAGACATTAAAAAGTATATTGTGTTCCATAAGACTCTCTTGGACAAGCAGTTTAAAAATGAAGCCAATGTTTCCAAAGCAGCAGCTTTAACCGGTTACTTAGATGTGCTTCTTAACAGTGGAACTGACGCGTTTGATTCCAAAGATAAAACGCGGATCGAACAGTTCCATCAAGGAATCCACGACCTAGATGCACATATCACGCGCAATGATACTAATTCTAAAGTCTACGGAGCTACGCCCTTTGCAACCAAACGGTAATAATCCTAGGCTCAAATGAAGCAATAAATATAGGAATGGTTTACAGTTTTAACTAGAGTAATCGTTATGCCAACGAATACATTGAATTGTTTCCAAGGTGCAAAGGGCTATGGTACTTATATAGATTTTTAGAGACATTGGGTTAATGTAAGCTCGAAAAAAGAGCAGTTTATACTAGAATTGATATATATACTTAAAAAAAACAACGATAAAGGAATGATCGGGAAAAGTATAATTTGCTTAAAGATAAAACTAAATAGACCACTAAAGCAGTAGACTGTGACCTCACCCCGTGGGGTTGAAAACTGTATTTGGTTGTCGCTTTACGGTTTATTTAAAATTAAATAACAAGAGCAAGGTCTGCCCAATGAGGACAGGCCTTGCTCTTTCCTTTAGTGGATAAAAAGCTATAATGTCTAAAAGATCCTCATGCTGGTAAGGATAATAATAAAAATCCAGTTGAAGGAGATTTTGGTCTTTATGCGTAAGATGAATTATTTAGTAGGGTCCTTAGCATTAGGTCTCGGGGTATTAGTTGGAACCCTCGGGATGTCTTTGGTTACGAATTCGAGTTCTCCAGCGTCGTTTATCTCCAAATTACGTGGTCAAGATAATGTACAAACAGTTGCTTCCGGAACGGTTGGTCAGCCAACTCAAACCTCGCCGACCCAAAATACAACTTCAGATAGTCTATCAGGAAATAACACTGTGTCAGGTTTAAACAATTTGGATTCATCATCAAATCCAGCCGGGCAAGAAAAAGATGTTCTATCCCTTGGACAAGATGGAACCAACAAGGATACTCAAGTATCAGATCCATTGAAACAGCAAATTATTGCGGATTATAAGCAAGACATTGGAATGTTTTTTGATGCTTGGAAATCAACGGATATGGAAACGTTTCGGCTCAAATTGGGTAAAGCTTATACCGGAGATTTGTTTGAAAAACATGCACGGCGAGCAGAAGAATATCTGGTTCAAGGTATAGGACTCGATGTAAGTCAAATAACCTTTGACCAGGTTAACGTGGAAAGTGCCAACGACAATACAGCCACACTCCGAGCGGATTACCATTACACAGCAAGGGATTATAACTTGGCAGATGCCACTACAGTTGGAGGAGAACATGAACAGACTGTTCATGCTCGCGTCAATCTGTTGAAATTATATTCGCGCTGGGTGATAACAGGAGAGAGTACGGTTCAATAATTTGGAT
>JAUZPJ010000324.1 GCA_030706025.1 Bacillota bacterium
TAAAGGCCGCCTTGCTCGATCAGCAAGTCCTTGCTGGAATGGGAAATATTTATGTTGATGAATCCCTTTTTCGAGCGGGAATATCACCGAAACGTCGGGTAGACACTCTGTCTGAAGAAGAAATTACTAAATTACACCAAGCCATACAAGACGTTTTGCAGGCTGGTATCGATGCCCAAGGTACATCCTTTCGAGATTATCGGGATGCTAATGGAGAAAAGGGTTGGTTCGAACAAGCCCTCCAGGTGTATGGAAGGGGTGGGGAACCTTGTCAGGTTTGCGGGCAGACCTTAGAACGCTTACGCCTCGCTGGGCGGACCACAGTGTACTGTCCAAGATGCCAGAACTAGTTTTGCTAGAAATCTGCAGCTTCCGTACCACGTCGCCATTTGCCGTTAAAAGAAAATGCCCTTCTATAGTAGAATAACATGATGTGGATTCGCCTTCTCTCGCTGGGTATCGGATATAGCTGACGGTTTTACCAGTAGATTTACATGAGATACTAAAGAGAAGGGACGAAATAATTCGATATAACGCGTAAGTTAAAGACCAATGTTCAAGAAGCGCTTGTGGTAGTCAATTTCGGATAGGATAAACTTTCTCAATAAGCTCATCTTATGTTAAGCTTTATTGAGTATGGTTGGTTTCAAAAAGAGAGAATAATTTTGAGGAGGTTGACATCATGATTGCTGAAGTGAATAAAGAAGATTGCATGGGATGTGAATCATGCCCTGCATTCTGCCCTGAGGTGTTTAAGATGGAGGATGACGGGTTAGCAGTAGCTTATACAAACCCAGTACCTCCAGAGTGTGAGGAAGCAGCAAAAGAAGCAGCCGCGGGTTGCCCGGCACATTGTATTATTATTGAATAGTTCGAGATAGGGTAGAAACAGTTAAAGCGGATATTTATTATCCGCTTTTTCACATATATAAGTAGGTAGTGGCACTGAAGCTCGTTGTCAATTTTGGCAAACTTTACTACATATCAGATTTGTGTTAAAATATAGTAATAGCTAATAATAATAGTAAGGGCTTTTACAACATATACTTTATTATTGTTTTCACAAGCAATACATTTGTTATCTCACGTTATCTTCGTTTTGGGCGTTTGCACTAATATCGCAATAATATTTTACACTTGAAAAATGATCATTAACTTTAAGTAAAGCTAGTGATTGTTTATAAATATTAGTGAGGTGAAGATCAATACAAAGATCAACGTTGAAATCCAAGATATCTACAATTTTCACTAAGAATAAATATAAGATAATCATATCGGCTATTACAATGCTGCTTGTAATAGGCACAAGTGTCTATTTGGGAAGAAAATCTATTAGTTTAGTAATAGACGGGAAACAGAAAAATCTGATTACCTATAGATCTACTGTTCAGCAAGTCTTAAAAAGTGAAGGGATTGATGTATCTCCCAACGATGAGCTTATTCCGGCACTGAATTCAAAAATAAAAAATAACGAAACTATAACACTTAAACATGCGGTTGCTGTGCAAATGACGATAGACGGCGTGACGACTACAAAATACTCACCTGAGGATAATATTGAGTCCTTCCTAACAGCAGAGGGAATCGTCGTAAACGCTGAGGATAAAGTAACTCCTGAAAAGAGTACTAAGCTATTTGATGGTATAAAGATTAATATCGTAAAGGTCGAGCATAAAACGATTTTGACGAAAGACATAGTTGCATTTAGAACAGTTACAAAACGAGACAGTAGCTTACCAAATACTCACGTACAAACTGTACAAAATGGAAGTGACGGAGAAAAAGAAGTTACTTCCGATGTAGTCTATGAAGACGGTAAAGAAACCTCAAGAAAAATATTAAGTGAAACTGTTACCAAAAAACCAGTTGATAAGATTCTAGTAGTTGGGACGTTTCCTTTAATGCCTGTCTCCAGAGGTGGTCAAGAACTTGACTATAAGAAGGTCATTAAAGTAAAAGCAACCGCTTATTACGCTGTTTATGGTGTTGGCAAGACCTACACCGCTACTGGAGTAAAGGCAGTAAGAAACCCTGAGGGGTATAGTACTATTGCAGTAGATCCACGCGTTATCCCTTATGGAACTAAACTCTTTGTAGAAGGCTATGGGTTTGCTACCGCTGCTGATGCTGGTACAGCCATAAGAGGTAATTGGATTGATGTTTTCTTTGATACGTATTCAGAGGCATGTAGATGGTCTGTAAAATACGTTAATGTATATATACTGTAATAGAGGTTGTGGCATGAGCAACAGCTAATAGAAAAAACACCCAGTTTTTGAAACTCGGGTGTTTTTTCGTAGACGTCTTTTAATACCTTACTTTTTTCCAAGGATGTCTTCTAAATAATTTAACCACAAACTATAAAAATCAGGTTTAAAATGAATACCATCGCCAGCATAAAGATTTTTATTATTATCATTAAGCAACAAGCCTAAATTAACAAAATGTACATCTTCTTGGCTCGCCATAGTATTAAGACCCGCATTACATTCTTTTATATGGGCATTGTTAATATGAGGATTTTTGACTTGGCTTTCTAAGACTGGGAGTATTGATAACACGTAAATTTGAGAATTTGGAAGCCTTGTTTTTAATTTCTTTACCAATGTGGTATATTGCTCTACGATCCAACTACTTGATGTACGATCGTCTATATCATTAACTCCAAAAAGAACAAATACATTGTTTGGGTTGAGTGCTATTACTTTATCTGCTTCATCGATTCCTTTAGTAATACTAAGTCCCTTTTCAGCAATAACCCTGTTTTCATCTAAGAAATCAAAATAGAATAAACCCTCACTTATGGAATCGCCTAAAAAAGCATCATTCTTAAAAAACTCTTTGTAATTTGAATTCCTTGGTGGGGATTGTTGAAAATTTTGTTGGCCATTAGAAACCTTTGATTGCGTTGCGTGAGCTAGATCTCTAGTCTGTGGTATATCCCTATCCGTGTAATCTGGAGCAGTAAAATCGATTTCTGGTTTTTTGAGTTCCTCGACATTAGTTTTTTCGTTACTTGTTCCAAGATTTGCAACCACTTGGTTGGAACGCTGAAATGAAAATATACCTATACCTATTACAACAACAACTAGACCTGCTATTAACGCTAAGATCGGCCAGCGATTTGATCCAAGTTGTTTCAATGGTACCAGTCCCCCCTGTAATCGATAATTTATTTTAAACCGATGAGTTATTGAAAAATGTATTCACGTTATATAAAATCAACAGATCGTCAATTTTATTGGTCTTAACTAAATTGCTTAAATCTTCGGCATAATATCTTGGATCAACTATGTAAATCTCGTTGTAGTGACCAATTAGAAAAGGGATCAAACTATTGGCATAGGAATCCTTTACAATTAAGAGCTTTTTCCCACCTAACAAATTCGTTGTTATTTTTATGAGTCCGTGATTTCCCCCAAAAAAGACACTGTATTTATCTTTGGCATTAAGACTTTCCAAATTGTAA
>JAUZPJ010000325.1 GCA_030706025.1 Bacillota bacterium
ATACGAAATAGACATAAAGATATTCTCCTGGAAAATCCGCGCATGGGCGCGGGCGGTCCTTAGTCTTTTCTGGGGAACACGATATGCTCCATAATCAGAACTGTAATCACCCCGACTACAAAGCCGTTCCCTAATACTGGTTTAAAAATAATGGGGAAAGTATTAAGAACCGCTGGGGGTAGGTAGGATATGATAACACCAAGGATTATAGGAAGTCCAACAATAAGCCCATACTCAAATTTATAGTTCTGGTTCTGAACTATCTGAAGGCCTCCCGCGATCTGGGAGCACATAATATAAATCATAGAACTGCCAATAACCACAGAAGGTATGCTACCTAGAATTGCGGTTGTTTTTGGAAGAAAGGACAAAGCCAAAAGCATCATGCTTGTAGGAATCAAAGTATATCTAGAAGCAACTCCGCTAGAGATAATAACTCCCGGACTGAATGAAAAGTTTACAACCCCGATGACGCCAAGGAAACCTGCCAATACATTGACTAATCCAGTCACTGCTACACCCCTAGTGATCCTTTTGGGCATATTATCTGGTTTGAGAAGTTCATCGACGGCTTGAATTGATCCTAGATCGTTAACAGAGAGCGCAAGATAACAGATCAAAAAAGAGAGGAAAACACCTGAATCGAAGACAAAAGAAGGCTGTAAACCTTTCCAAAATATATCAACGATTCGAAGGTCGTTGGTTGGAAGAGGTGACGTGGGGAACAGGAGAAGGTAAGATATAGTTCCCACGATAACTGCCCAAAAGACGAGTGTGGACTTCCACAAGCCTCGTAAATACCTTGCCGAGATAAACATGCAGAATACCATAGCTAAAGAAAAGCACAAATTTGCGAAGGAACTGGCATGGGGGGTTGGAGCTGTAACTAAATTCAGAATCATGGGCGTAAGGGTAAGGGCAACAAGAATTAATATTACGGCTACAACCGTTGATGTAAAGAGCCTTTTTAGCTGGGCGAACAATCCAGTAATACTCACAGCTGCTAAAATAAGACCACCTAAGAGGATCGAGGTGTAAACCGCCTCAGGGTTACTCCCCCCCCCTGCTGCCATACCTACCAAAAATACCGTCGCTGGTCCAATGATTATAGGAAGGCGGTGTCCCAAGATCACCTGCAAAAATAAGGCTACTGCCACAATAAAGAATAGCTTTTGGATATAGACTACTTGATGAACTATCCCGCTGGGATGAAGGCTTGTCACCGCAGTCCCCATGATAAGTATGATGGGAATGATAATTGCCAGCCACTGTAAGCCAAATAACAGAAGATGCCCCAAAGGGGGGATATCATTTAGACCGTATTTAAACTTCATTATGTTTCACCTCCTATGTTTTACAATCCTTTACAAATAAAATAATATCTTTATAAGAATGTGAAAAGCTTTATGCAACTATTAATATATCTCATACAATTTCGTATATCCACTCATTAATAGATTGTCTAGCTATTTAGTGGAGCATATAACAGATAAAAATTATCTAATTTTAAATTCATCATATTTAGAAATCGCTCAATTCTTAGGAACAACTTATAGGCATTTAAATAGAACTCTTAAAGAAATGGAATCAAAATCACTTATAAAATGTGAGGATAAAAGAATATATATACTAGATGTAGAGAGGCTTAAAGAATTATCTAAAAATATTTATATAAAACCACTTTAGAATTATGGATCGTATTCTACCTACACCCATTCCTGATGACAGTATTCCGATGAATGGTCCTCCGCCCGGAAGGATTGGCTCGCATCTTCTTTATCGAACAATAAGTACACATCTTACAAATAATGGCTTTATTATGGCGAGTAGCGGGTACCGCAAATAAGTGAGCGGTTCCCGCGGAGCGGGCCCTAGCTGCTATGGCAACAAAAAGAGCGGCTTTGACCGCTCGATAGATACGATAATTTTATCAGGATTGAGTAATTTTCCGGTTTTGAATGTGTTTTATTCAATGGCGATTGCTGGCCGGACGTTCGTTTACAAGTATTTTGAAGTAATTGACTCCTTGCAGTTTCTCAAGTCACCAGGTGCTCCTTCAAAAAGAATCTGTCCGCCTCTGCTGCCGCCCTCAGGACCTACGTCAATAATCCAATCGGCATTACGAATGACATCGAGGTTGTGTTCTATGACAATAACTGTGTTGCCCTTGTCAACAAGACGGTCAATAATGGTCAAAATGCCGGTAATATCGGACATGTGCAAACCAGTTGTAGGCTCGTCCATGATATAGATATTGCCCTTTTTGCTTAATTCCTTGGCAAGCTTTAAGCGTTGACACTCTCCGCCGGAAAGGGTGTCTAACAGTTGCCCCAGCGTCAAGTAATGAAGACCAACATCAACGATATATTTATGCTTGTTTTTGATTTCTTTTTGTATAAAAAAGTTAACGGCTTCTGCAATGGTCATATCAAGTACTTAACAATCGACCTGCCATTATACTTATACTCCAAAACCTCAGACTTAAACCGTTTGCCGCCACATTCCTAAACTAACAACAGCTCCCACCGTCAGACGAGCAGTCACAACTCGGTTCTGTCCCGGTCAGCCAGCCCTTGATAATGGCCGAGGCACACCCCACACCCGGTTTGACTTCTAAGGCATGAAACGGGCAGTTCTTAACACACGCACCGCATTCGATGCAACGGTCTTTATCGAAAATCGTCGATTTACTGTCAAAGATCTTAAAGACTTGATGGGGGCAAACTTCAATACACTTTCCGCAGCCCGTACATAAGCCTGGCTCCAGTTTTAAGGTCGAAACATTTTTTAGATATCGATGCTTCATCTGTTAACTCTCCTTTGCTCTCCTTTGTTCTCCCTTACTCTTCTTTGATATTTTTATCGTTGCTTCTTAAATAAAGCTATTGACCAGAATTAAGACGCTTCCTATAAAAATCGTAATAATAATCACCGGAATGGCGATCTTCATCTCTTTCAAAACCCCTGAAAAGGAAGTGTAGGTTGAAGAACCGGTAAAGTTCATGGCCAAATACGCTGAAACGGAAGGGAAAATAAGTAAGTATCCTAAAGCTCTTAACAAACCATACTGTAATCCCTGGGGCCAACCATTTAGTATATTCACGAGAACAGCCCAGACCAGTCCTAAGATCCACCCTTTCCAGGCGAAGGCCCCACCGGGAATCCAGGGAAGCAATACCGGCGTTAACACACACCCGACAATCACAGCACCCACATATCCATAAAAATCGACCAAGCCAAAAGGACCAAGTCCCATGAGGTCTAACAAAAAGAGGATTCCAAAAATCATTAAGGACGTCTTAAACATGCTCACAAGTTCAATCGGAGTTAAAACCAGTCGATCATAAGCATTGAATTGAACGATTCTCATTTCGGCTGTAGCTTTCATTCCCGCTTGGATAAACTCTTTTAAGTCTCTGGCCCTTACCGGTCCATAAATAACCTTAAACCCGGAATACTTTG
>JAUZPJ010000326.1 GCA_030706025.1 Bacillota bacterium
AAAGCGGTTAGTCTTGTTATTCCAGAATTGGAAGGCAAAATGACCGGATTATCTGTTCGAGTTCCTACACCGAATGTTTCTCTGGTGGATCTCGTCGCTAATTTATCAAGACCTACTACTAAAGAAGAAGTAAATAACGCCTTTCGCCAAGCAGCAGAAGGTAAAATGAAGGGTTATCTCGAATATTCTGAATTACCCCTTGTTTCACATGATTATAATGGTAACCCTGCCAGCTCTATTGTAGACGGTTTATCGACTATGATGATTGGAGATCGCATGGTTAAAGTATTGGCTTGGTATGATAACGAATGGGGATATTCAAACCGCGTTTTGGATCTAGTTAAGCTAGTTGCAAATAAAGGCTTGTAAGTTAGGAGAGAATGTACCATGAGAAGGACTAAAATTGTCTGTACTATTGGTCCGGCAAGTGAGTCCAAGGAAAAGGTTCAAGCCCTTCTAGCTGCGGGCATGGATGTTGCACGCCTAAACTTTTCGCATGGAACCCATGAAGAACATGGTCGTAGAATCGCAATATTGAAAGAGGAAGCTGCTCGAATAGGGAAGCATATTGGCATTCTTCTGGACACAAAAGGACCGGAAGTGCGTACTGGGATAGTTCCTGAAGAGGGTATTACTCTTGAAAACGGATCTGCATTTAGTTTAAATGCAGATCTTAGTATAGGTAATCAAAACAGGGTGGGAATTACTTATCCCGAGTTATGGAAAGAAGTTTCACCAGGTACTCATATTTTCATCGATGATGGTCAAATCGATTTAGAAGTGACCTCAGCAGACAGCGAAATCATTCGAGCCATTGTTCGAAACGGTGGAGTTCTTAGGTCCAAAAAAGGGGTAAATGTTCCTGGTGCTCGTATAGATTTGCCTGCCGTCACAGACAAGGACATTGAAGATATTCGTTTTGGTATTTCTCAAGGAATTGACTTTATTGCCGCTTCATTTACTCGTAAGGCCTTAGATGTGCTGGCTGTACGTCGGATCATCGAGGAAATGGGAGCAGACGTTCATATCATTGCCAAAATTGAGAGCCAAGAGGGACTGATCAACTTAGACGATATTCTTGATGTTGCCGACGGGCTCATGGTGGCTCGAGGCGACCTTGGAGTTGAAATTACGGTTGAAGAAGTACCAATTAGGCAGAAAGAAATGATTCGAAAGTGCAATTTATTGGGTAAACCAGTTATTGTCGCAACTCAGATGCTAGATTCTATGATTCGTCAACCTCGCCCTACCCGGGCGGAGGCAAGTGATGTTGCCAATGCAATTTGGGATGGAACCGATGCCATTATGTTATCCGGTGAAACGGCTGCGGGGCTTTTTCCAGTTGAAGCTGTTCAAATGATGGATAAAATTGCTCAAAGGACTGAAAAAACTAGTATCGATAATCTGGCTTCCCGCCACCCCCAACTTAACGTTGCTGAGGCGATTAGTTTTGCTAGTTATACTATAGCAAAGGATCTTGAAGCCGCTGCAATCCTAACGCCAACTCATTCGGGCTTAACAGCACGTATGATTTCTAAGTATCGACCTCTTGCCTTGATCGTTGCCGCAACTCCCTTTGCCAGTACCGCAAGGAAATTGGCACTGCAATGGGGTGTTCAACCCCTGCTTGTTCCTCAAAGTTCAGGAACTGATCAAATGTTGTCGGTTGCTATTAATGCTTCGTTGAATCAGAACTATATTCATGCCGGTGAAGTAGTCGTCATCACGGCGGGCGTTCCGATTGGTAAGGTAGGCTCAACAAATATGATCAAAGTTCAGATCATGGGAAATATTTTAGCAAAGGGAATCGGTATCGGACGCAAGTCTTATTCGGGCTTTGCACGTAAAGTCCAATTTCCTGAGCAGGATTCTTTTAATGATGGGGACATTTTGGTCACAGAATCGACTGACGCGAGTTTTGTACCCCTGATTGCCCGAGCCGGGGCATTAGTTGTTGAAGAGAGTGGTTTAACATCACACGCAGCTATTGTCGCCTTACAATATGGGATTCCAGCGATCGTTGATGCTCAAGGAGCCTTCTCCAAGGTATCTAATGGTCAAACATTAACGGTCGATGCCTTGAGTGGTATGATGTACGTCGGCTCGGTGAGCATTCTTTAAACGGTAGTTATTATATTTATAAGAGATCTATAAGGGAACAAAGGGATAGGTTCTTCGTTTCGCAAAAAGGCGCACGAGGAACCTGTCCCTGTTTAGTAAAGAGACATTATTATTTTCGATTAACGTTCTTTTCGAAAGGACATACGAGGCGAGTATTGAACACGATTCGATAGTTCGGCAGAAGAGTTGATTCCTTTCTTAGATAAGAAACGCTGCATCCCCATCGGCATTGGACGTTCAGCTTGGTTGAGAAACTCCGTGTTTGCTCCCGCGTTTGGGCTCCCACCTTCTCCAACAGCTTGATTTTGATTTATAATTCGATTTCTCCCTAAAAACATATAAATATTTGCACCCCCTTACTTTCCATTATATGCCAAGATCGTTGGGTTTGTTTTTTGATTACCAATTTTTTATTTTGTGGCTCATTCATGTCATGCAGGAACTTGTTAATAGTGATCTTGACTTTCATGAGTTCTTGTTTTAGTCATTGACAAGTTTATTGATAATAAATTATTGTTTTGGTGAGGTGAAAAGTATTGGCTACTCGAATGCGTTTTGTGCATTGTGGCGCATTTCAAATCGATAGCACCTTATGGGAGGGACCAGAGGAGTGGGAAACTTTTCGTAATGAAGATTTATGGCATACATTTGAGGCTGTCCTCAATCTTTGTCGGACGGAAAAAGTTGATTGCCTTTTTATATCAGGGGATTTATTTGAACAGGAATATGTGCGCTATGAGACAATTAAGTGTGTAGTGAAAAAACTAGCCCAACTTGAGGGAACAAGAATCTTCATTGCCCCGGGAAAAAAGGATCCACTTGTTAGCACATCGGTTTATCGGTTAGCTTTATGGCCGGACAATGTGCATATCTTCTCTAAAGGTATTAGCTCTGTGAAAATTTCTACCTTAAATGCGACAATATATGGAGCAGGATGGACTGCTTATCGCCAAGAGGTCCCTTTCCTAGACGGCTTTCACACTACTAATGACGGAACGTATCAGCTCATGCTTATTCATGCTGCGGTTAATACAATTGAGAATCAGAATACAAAATTCCGTACGATCATGCCAGAACAGATTGCCGCGAGTGGTTTAGATTACCTAGCATTAGGGTATCAAGAGGAGTGGAGCGGAATTCTACAATCCGGAAGAACCTTTTGGGCTGATTGCGGTTCACCTGAAGCTCGAAGTTTTCGGGAGAAAGGTCCCCATGGTGTTGTAATAGGAGAGATTAATGATGAAAGATCAGCTAGATTTGAGTTCCGCGAACTAGGTCAGCGTCGCTATGTTGAAAAAGGTTTTTCAGTGCCAACAGACATTGAGGTACTTGCGAAAAA
>JAUZPJ010000327.1 GCA_030706025.1 Bacillota bacterium
TACACGATTGATGGTGGAGCAATTGGAGAACTAGAATACGAAAATTTTAATGCCGCAGGAGCAACAGTATGGATAAAAGGAAGAAATGTCCACCCTGGTACAGCGAAAGGGAAAATGATCAATTCTATCCTCCTTGCGCAGGAATATATCAATCGATTGCCAAAGGCCGAAGCACCAGCAGAAACAGAAGGTTTTGAGGGATTTTATCATCTAACGAACATTCGTGGGGAAGTCGAAGAGACAACACTTCGATATCTGATTCGTGATTTCGATATCGCTTCTTTTGAAAAACGAAAGGAAACGATGCACAATATTACCGCTAAACTCAATGAAAAATATGGAGAAGGAACATTTTTACTTGAGATTAAGGATCAATATTTTAATATGAGGGAGAAGATTGAGCCAGTTAAATATATCGTTGACATTGTTTCAAAGGCAATGGAAGAAGTAGGAGTAACACCGAATATTCGTCCAATTCGTGGTGGAACAGACGGAGCAAGGCTTTCTTATATGGGCCTACCAACTCCGAATATCTTCACTGGCGGTCATAATTTTCATGGGAAGTATGAATTTATCCCTACATTTGCCATGGAAAAGGCGGTAGAAGTTATCCTGAAAATTATCGAACTTAATGCCAAGAGTTAGAAACTTGATCAGAATTTGCGTAGAGTAAAAACCTTTGTAAGGAATAAGAAAGCCGGGTTTTAAACCCGGTCTTTAGGACGATTAGTAGCATTTGTTGGGAATCTTTTCTTATCATTATCTGAATTGACACGTCCATCATCTAAATTCGCCGCATGGGTTCTGCTTTTATCGGTTTTCTTATTACTCATAAATAACAATCTCCCTCCGTATGTCTTGTTCAATCTTACTGATGACTTAGGGTTCCCAAGAAATACGGATCTGATGCGGTAAATGAATGCTAGGTTTGTATAGCGATAATTATCTGTGGCGTATTTATGATTCTAAAGGAGGCAGAGAGAAATGCCGTTTCTAAATGTTCAGGGAAATAAAGTTTATTATAGTCAAAATGGAAATTATAGAACTGATCGACCGACGATATTGTTTATTCACGGTGCCGGCGGGTCGTGTAGTAATTGGGCTCATCAATTAACAAGAATAAAAGGTTATAATTTAATTGCACCCGACCTCCCAGGGCATGGTCTTTCCCAAGGGTCTGCGGCCGATTTAATAAGTGCTTACCGTGAGTTTATTTGGATGTTTGCACAAGCCTTAGATCAAGGTCCATACGTCATTGTTGGCCATTCTATGGGTGGAGCAATTACTATGGAATTAGCTTTAGCCTATCCTGACATACTGAAAGGACAAATTATTGTTGACAGTGGGGCTAGACTGAGGGTAAATCCAGATATATTAGCAATGCTTTCTAGGAATGAACATCCTCTAGAGATGGTCAAATACAGCTATTCATTAACCGCTCCCCAAGAGGTGCTAGAACACGCTAGTGTAGAAATGAAAAAGGTTCCTACGGAAGTATATTTAAGGGATTTTAGAGCTTGCGATAAGTTTAACATCATAGACCGTGTGAGAAGCATAAATATTCCGACTTTGATTATATGTGGGCAAGATGATCAGATGACTCCGGTTAAATATTCGGAATTCCTTTCCAACGAACTTAGGAGATCAACAATAGTTCTTATTTCCAATGCAGGGCATATGTCAATGATTGAACAACCGGAGCAAGTCAATAAATCGATAATTGATTTTTTGGTTCACGTTTAACGTTAAAAATATCGTGCATTGCTTAATTTAGCAAGGAACGGAGGGGATCCGGATAGTAATGGGGCACTAACGGCGCTACGAATTTAGCGATTGATATAGGTTAAAAGCACGCATATTGGCAAAAATAGAAAATAGCAATCGTGAAGGAACGTACGTTCTTAATATGTACCATTTGTGCATGTTCCGTTTAGTCAAATCTTTAATAGTATTATGACAAATTGGTCATAAAGTTCGTTTCATCATTAAGAGAGGTTGAATACAAATGGCAAAAATTGAGCTCATTGCAACTGCTGCATTTGGTTTAGAATCAATTGTCGCACGTGAACTTAAAAACCTAGGTTATGATCAGTTAACTGTCGAAAACGGAAGAGTCTTGCTCCAAACTGATAAGCTTGGGATATGTCGGACAAACCTTTGGCTCCGAAGCTCTGATCGAGTTTTACTTAAGATGGGATCATTTAAGGCCCAAACTTTCGAAGAGCTTTTTCAACAGACGAAAGCATTACCTTGGGAAGAATGGCTTCCTGAGGATGCAAACTTTCCCGTTCAAGGAAAATCTGTCAAGTCTCGCCTTTTTAGTGTATCCGATTGCCAAGCCATTGTTAAGAAGGCAATTGTGGAACGTCTAAAGGAAACTTATGGTCGAAGTTGGTTCGAAGAGACGGGGCCTCGTTACCAAATTGAAGTCTCATTGCTAAATGATATTGCAACACTAACCATTGATACAACTGGATTAGGTCTTCATAAACGCGGATATAGGCAACTTGCGGGTCAAGCTCCATTAAAAGAAACCCTAGCGGCGGCAATGATTCAGTTAAGCCACTGGAATAAGGATCGTGCATTATTAGATCCGTTTTGTGGGACTGGAACTATTCCCATCGAGGCAGCTTTTATTGCCCAAAACCGGGCACCAGGCCTTAAACGAAGCTTTGCAGCCGAAAAATGGCACAATATCCCCAAAATACTTTGGCAAGAAGCTTGGCAGGAGGCACTTGATCTTTGGGATCGCACAAAATCTTTACATATCTATGGTTCAGATATTGACCCTAATGCGTTATCTTTGGCTCGTACCCACGCTATTGAGGCTGGGGTGGAAGATGCCATCCACTTCCAACGGTTACCTGTGGCAGAGGTGCGCTCTCGGTTTAAATATGGGCATATGATCGCTAACCCACCCTATGGAGAACGACTGGGAGACGCAAAAGAAGCTGAAGCACTTTACTTGGAACTCGGAGAAACATTTAAGCGTTTGGAAAATTGGTCCCTTCATATGCTTACTACTCACCAATTTCCAGAACGATTAATCGGTCGTCGCTGGGACAAAAGTAGGAAACTCTATTCTGGACGGCTCGAATGCCATTATTTCCAATTCTTCGGTCCGCGACCACCTAGAGAACCCTATCAAAAAAACTTTACAAATTAAACGGGGCTTATTGATTAAACATAGGAAGTATAGTTCTATAAATAAAGGTCGGAACGTTAAAAGTGGCTGTAACTGCAGAAAGGATAGTTACAGCCATCTTTTAAATTTGTGATCTAATATTTAACAAACCCAGTTGATTCTTCTAAAGTTACTGAACAATTAATTGGGGCTCGCCTTTGAAGGACTTGATCTCTCTAATGGCTCGTTGAATTTCTTCATCAAGTCCTTCAATAGCGATCGTAACCGCACCTTCCGAGCCATCGACCCCTCCAGCAGCGATGCAGCGAGCTTCA
>JAUZPJ010000328.1 GCA_030706025.1 Bacillota bacterium
AATGACATAGAAACCCGATATTTAATCTAATGTGTCATAGCTAGTATATCATCTATTTGTGACACATTGAAGCAGCATTAATTAATTATCTAATCGAAGGAAATAGCCTAAACCTTTGGTACGACTGGGTTTGGGCTATTTTAACGAATGTAACACAGTACGCTTGTGTTACATTCACGACAAGATAATAAAGTATATTAATAAAAACCATAAATTTGAATATTTAATATAATTTACATAGTCTAAAATTTTTCTTCTAACCAGTATAATCCAATGGTATACTAATAGTATTCAGGTATACCTTTAAACAGAGCTAAAATAATATAAGAAAGGTATACTATATATAATCTAAGGAGTGTAAGAAATGGCCGAAGAAATAAATATAGTCGTAAAACCCGATTCTTATTCAGTTAAGACAACCACTGATGTTACCGAGAGAGTTCAGGAGTTAACCAAGAAGACTGGGCTAAATCATAAAGATCTATTTGCCGCGATGGTGACCCGATATTACTCTGAACTTGAGGCTGGAAGTGAGATTGATCGAAGTGATGATATGCAGCAAATCCGGTATCATCTAAACCGGGCTGAAAACATCTTTCTAGGGTCCTTACAAAAGGTCCAGGACCTCAGTAAGGACTATGCTGAACGCATAAATGCGCTGAAAATTGATCATAAAAAAACTTTGGAAGATCTTCAAGGTAAAAGTACCAGTTTGGCAAATGAGCTGAAAAGACTTTCAATCACTTATTCGGAAATTGAAAACCGACTTACAGACAGCACTAGGCGTAATCAAGAGTTAGAGGAGACCAATCGAGGGAATCGTATGACTGTAGATTTATTAAGCCAAAAAATTAACGACCTTGAGTCAAAAACAGCATCAGTCGATTCATTGAAGGCAGAGATAACGGACTTTCAAGAAAAAACGCTATTCTACCAACAAAGACTTACTCGACTTCAGTCGGAATTAGGGGCAGCTCAGCAAACTATAACCACGCTTGAGCAACAACGGACGGATGTGGAAGAGTCTTCTAACAGGGAGGTGCAAGAACTGAGGGCTAGCTATAATAAAGACATTCAGCAGCTTAAAGATGTGCACAAACTAGAAGTTGATAAAGCCCTTCTTGAGTCTGAACGTAGAATTCTAGAAACATTACAGAAGGCTAAAGCTGAAAATGAACACAAATTTGAAGATCTGTTGGGTAAAAATGATGCACTTAGGACCAAAAATCAAGAGTTAACTGAGAAAATATTTGCCATGGAAATGGAACGGTTAAGACAAACTCAGCAAGAGAAAATATTATAGACCATCGCATAAAGCGACGATCTATTACAAAAAGTAAAAATTAAATTTATAATAACTTTTGACTCGAATCCCAGTTCAGACCTACATTTATCATATAAATAAACCCTCAAGCAGAATTTCGCGATGCTCTCTTTCTATCGAATTCTGCCCATCGTTCTTCCATTGACATTGCCCTAGTCTTCTTTTTCTTTGAATCTCCATCTGACACTCCCAGTCTATTTGTATCTAGCTCTTTCAGTGATACTTTGGTATTGTCAATCACGTCATCATTCTTAGCTGTTGTTTGTTCGGGATCCTTAATTAAAGGTTGAAGCGATGTAGTTTCCTCATCTAAGATCGCAGGATAGTCAATTTCTGCCGCAACTCGGGCGATTCTAGATCTTCTTTCCCTCAGGCGTTCATCTAAGATAGTCTCTTTTTTAATCGTACAGACAAATCTTTTCATTAATTGAACAGCTACTAAAGATAGTACTAAAACGGAAAAGGCTATTAGTAATTGATATAAATTGAGTCTGAAATTGACCTTTTGACAAATATCAAGAAAACTAGTAATCATTGATCAAGTCCTCCTCTATTTCTAAACCTATTTTCGATAAATCTCTAAGAGTCTCCTTCAGAGATCTTGTAAAATAATGTAATTTCTTGTTACATCAAGATTTTATTTTACAATCGAAATAACTTTGCATAAAAGGAAAATTTGATTTAAATAATTATATAGGGATAAAACAACTTAACGAAAACAAAGAAGCCCCAACGACGCTTAAATTTCGTCGTCAGGGCTTCCAATTAACGATATTTAGGATTCTTTAGGTTCTTCAGCAGCTGCCGCTTCTTCATAGTCCCATACTATAGCTTTTTCGAGTAACGGACTAAGATGTGTCATTTTCATGCCAAGTTTATAGAATTTATTCATGTCGTTAAACTGGTCAATGCAGTTATGGCATGGGATACAGCCAATTTTTGCACCCGTAGCCAATAATTGATCAACTTTTGGTTTAGCTTTGGCCATACGCTGTTGCCTTGTAGCAGCTACAGCTAGAGCTCCCCCACCAGCACCACAACAAATGTTATACTTGCCTTCTGGATTCATTTCGCGATAATCCATAACAATATTTTTGATGACATAACGTTGTGGTTCATAGACTCCTTCTTTACGAACGGTATTACAGGGGTCATGCATAGTCACTGGAAGTGGATTTCTGGTCTTGTCGAGTTTAAGCCTACCTTCTTTTATCCAATCAGCATAAATCTCGACGATATGGCGTACAGGGAAATCCTTTCCCTTCCAGAATGAACGCTTGAACATTCTACATGAGCGAAAAGCGTGGCCACATTCCGTAACGATAAGTTCTTTAGCTCCCAATCTCTCTACTTCTTCAAAGAGGGGCCGTGTAATTTCTTGAAATTGATCATTTTTTCCTGTAAAGAGACAGATATTTGTAGCGTCCCAGCGCTTGCTGCTAAGAGTGTAGTTTACTTTGGCGGCGTGGAAAATGTGTAAAATTGTCTGTAGTTCATTAGGATAGTGTTTAACTTCTCTGGCATTGAAACCGAACATGAAATCTGCATTAGGCTTGTCAATGGGTATCTTGTAAGTAGGATCCTTCATTTCGTTCTGAAGTTCCTCTTCAAGCCATTCTAAAGTCTCATCATAATCAAGCTGTTCAACTGCCATTTGGTTACCCGTTCGTACATGGTCATCGGCAATGATCTGTAAGTGACCGGGCGGTATGGGAGTTTTTCCACGGAATGCTCTTGTGATATTGGCAATATTCACACCCATAGGACATTCGACAGTACACCGTTCGCACATATTGCAAGTCCAAACGAACGGATCGTTTTCCACTTCTTCTCTCATTCCAAGTGCAATCTTGCGAATAAATTTGCGTGGATCATTATCCTCAACTAAATCACTATACTTACATCCGGCAGTACACATACCGCACGTGAGACAATTTGAAAAGTCGTAACCTTTTAACATTCCAGCCACTTCATCACGTAGGGTTGGATCCAAGTATTTTACTCTAATAGGTTCACCCATCTTGCTATCACCTCCGACACTAAAAATTAATATTCGCTAGGAAGATCTTTTAATTGAGCCATGGAGAATACTGGTCCGTCTTTACAAACATATTCGGAACCGATATTGCAGC
>JAUZPJ010000329.1 GCA_030706025.1 Bacillota bacterium
ATTGGATTCGAGACGATGTCCCATGTTAATACCTGGAAGGGGAACGAATTTATCGCTCTTGCTTCCGACATAAATTTTGACTATCCAGTCGGTGGTTTCTATAGCGGCTACTATGCGATGATGGTGAAACGACATATGTACGAATTCGGTACCACAGAAGAGCAAATGGCTGCAGTGTCCGTGAAAAATCATGGTAATGCACTCCACAACCCATATGCTCAATATCCGGCCGAACTTACTATTGAAGATGTCATGAAGTCTGAAATGATTGCTGATCCTATAAAACGTTTGGACATTTGCGTAATGTCTGATGGCGCAGCTTGCGCAATTCTCTGCTCGGAAGAAATGGCTTTTAAGCTGACCGACAAGCCAATCTTAATTTCTGGTGTGGGCACCGGTACAGACGCTATGCGTATGTCGGACCGTCCCCATAAGGGAGTTAACTTACTTCCTCATGAGAAAGAAGAAGATTATAAAGGCCTTAAATACCCAGGAGTTCATTCATTCAGAGGCGGTCGAAATGCTGCCATAGATGCCTATAAGATGGCCGGTATCACTAATCCACTAGAAGAATTGGATTTCGTCGAATTACATGACGCATTTACTTCGTCAGAGATTCAAACCTACGAAGACTTAGGTCTCTGCAAATACGGTGATGGAGGGAAATTTGCTGAATCTGACGCTCCAAAAATGGGTGGCAAGTGCCCGGTTAACCCATCAGGAGGCTTATTAGCCTGCGGTCATCCTGTAGGCGCGTCTGGTCTGATGCAATCGGTGTTTGCCTTCTGGCAATTGCAAGGCAGCATTGGCAAAAACTTTGGTGGCGATGATACTCTGCAGGTCAAAGGCGCAAAACGTGGTTTAATCCATAGCCATGCAGGTACTGGCACATATATTTCCGTAAGCGTTATGGAAAGGGGGTTCTAAACAATGAGTGAGCAACAAATCAAGGTTAAAATGGAAGAAGAAGAAATTGGCTGTGTGGTCTATAATACAGATCCGCTTATAATTAAGTACCACTACGAAGTGGACTATATTCATAGTTATGCTCAGGATAGTCCCTTTTTTATAGGTTTGAGCCAAGGGGAATTGAAGGGCAGCAAATGCGTCAAATGTGGCACCACCTTCGGTACCCCTCGCAGCCACTGTATGGAATGCGGTGCAGAGACAGAATGGGTCAACCTTCCCTTGGTCGGCAAGGTGCATACCTATACAACTTGTTACTTTGGCGGTCAGGAATTCCTCAGTGAAACGCCATTTACGCTCATCCTGGTTGAATGGCCCGGGGTTAACACCCTGTTCCTCTCCCGCCTGATCGGTGTAGCCCCGGAAGATGTGAAAATTGGCATGGATGTTCAGGCGAAGTTTAAACGATTAAGCCAGTTCAAACCCACTGACGTCTATTTTGTTCCCGTTTAAAAAAGAAAAAATAAGGAGGTAAGGTTAAATGTTTGGTTTAACTGAAGATCAAAAGTCATTACGTGCTATGGTACATTCCTTTGCCAATGAGGTCGTAGAGCCTGGAGCGGAGGAACGTGATCGGACAGGGGAATTCCCATTAGAGATAATGAAAAAATTAGCAGAGCTAGGGCTTTTAGGGCTACCTTTTTCTGAAGATGTCGGTGGAGCGGGTGGTGATACGGTCAGTTATGCTTTAGCCGTTGAAGAACTGTCTCGGGTTTGTGCCTCGACTGGGATTACCTATGCAGCATTACTATCTTTGGGGATAAGCCCAATTTACTATTTTGGGACTCCTGAGCAAAAGGAAAAATATTTACCATCTTTATTTAGTGGCAAATATATGGCGTCCTTTGGTTTGACTGAGCCAGAGGCTGGCTCTGACTCTGGCGGAACTAGAACAAGGGCTCGTCGAACGGATAAAGGATGGGTTCTCAATGGATCAAAATGTTTTATTACTAATGCAAGTTATGCGGGAGTTGTTACTGTAACAGCGCTTACAGACCCAGATAAAGGAACCCGCGGGATAAGTTCTTTTTTGGTTGAACCAGGGACTCCAGGATTTCAAATTAACACGCCTTACGAAAAGATGGGGCTTCATGCTTCCAATACGACTGAACTTGTCTTCGAGGATGTTGAAATTCCGGCGGAAAATCTCTTAGGTGAATTAAACCAAGGATTCCCTCAATTCATGAAGATTTTAGACGGCGGTAGAATTAGCATAGGGGCGATGGGTGTTGGTATTGCCCAAGGTGCGCTTGATAAGGCATTAAAGTATTCCATGGAACGTAAACAATTTGGCAAGACTTTAAGTACTTTCCAAGCAATTCAGTTTAAACTGGCAGATATGGCTACCCGAGCCGAATTGTCGCGTCTAATGATTTTACGGGCGGCAAGTCTTAAAGACGCCAAACTTCCTTTTGGCAAGGAATCAGCCATGGGCAAACTGTATGCTTCGGAATCTTCGGTCAAGAATTCCCTAGAAGCTATCCAAATTCATGGCGGATATGGATATATGAAAGATTATCACGTAGAAAGATATCTACGTGATGCAAAGTTATTGGAAATCGGGGAAGGGACATCGGAAATTCAACGCATAGTCATCTCTAGAGCGCTGGGTTGCAGGTAAAAGGTCTTTGATATTGAGAGGTAAACGGTAGGGATATCTTGACTCTTTTACCAAATGCAAAAAATTAGGGATTAGGTGAGTGGTATCATTGGCATAAATGCCTTGAATAGGCAGTTTTGCCCAGGCCAAGTTGCCTATGTCCTAGGCCGAACTGCAATAACAATTAGGCGCGGAGACGCTAGTATCTAAGGCTCGAACAATATTTCAGAATATTTGATATTGTGGCACATTTCTTGCTCTAGTATAACCATTAGAAGCAGGAAGGGGGTGCCACATTTTTTTATCTAGTGTTGGATCCTAAGATAAGGTTTTAAACAAAGGGGTTTGACGAAAGGTTTTTCTAAGACTTAAAGAATCTAATATGTGTGAGGAGGAGAACTATGAGACCAGTGTATATGGTATCCGGAGGTATTACAAAATTCGCTAAATCATCGCCCCGCAAGGACTTTCGTTATATGTGTAAAGAAGCTTTTAATAAAGCGATGGCTGATGTTCCGAAACTTAGGTTAGAAGATATTGACGGTTCGTGTGTATCTTATTTTTCTGATCACTTTACCAGACAATTGATGGCCGGTATTATGGTTCAAGACTATTTGGGCTTGACTCCTAAGCCTTCGAAACGGATTGAGGGTGGCGGTGCTACTGGTGGACTATGTTTCCAAGCTGCCTGGGAATCAATCGCCAGCGGTCGGATGGATACCTGTGTTGCAATTGGATTCGAGACGATGTCCCATGTTAATACCTGGAAGGGGAACGAATTTATCGCTCTTGCTTCCGACATAAATTTTGACTATCCAGTCGGTGGTTTCTATAGCGGCTACTATGCGATGATGGTGAAACGACATATGTAC